>JACQTH010000083.1 GCA_016210935.1 Acidobacteriota bacterium
AGTTGACCTGGCTTCGCGCGCCAGTAGTAGGCGACGTAGACCGCAGGGCCGGATACTGCAGCCTGGACAGGTGTGGCCGATCGTCCTGCTGCGGACGCGGCGAGACGCGATGCCGGCGCGACGACCGCTACCAGAGCCACGAACGACATCAACGCTGTACGGATCATTTGTTTCTCATTTCGAAAGCGGGGAAGTTCGATAGTGTAATTCTGACGCGTGGGGGCTAATCGTCTAAATATTTGTAGGCACGGGGTTTGCTGCATTCGGCGAAACTCCGTCCCACGCGGCTCGTCATGAAGGTTCGCATTACACATCAGTTATCTGGAAGTATCGATGGCATACAGCTCGATCACTTCAAGATGGGAAATGTGTACGACCTGGGTCCCACGCTCGCTTCCGTCTTCCTTGCCGAACAGTGGGCGGAGCCGGTTTCCGAAGACGAAACCCCACCGCCGGCCGGAAAGGCTGTGGATTGGGATCGGCCTCGCGTGCTCCCCTATTCGAGTTCCACGGTCCACGACACGCACCGCCCGCCGCGAAAGAAAAAGTAGAGTTGGGTGTGTTAGAACACTGTCGTGGGTCGACGGTCTTGCTGTCCACGTGTCTCGCACACCGTTACAGCCGTCCTGGCAACGTGGGTAGCTGCTTTCCTTTTGGGTAGTCGGGGACACACTGACGCAGGTGGCGCGGCGATCCAGGCAGCTTCCACGGGAACGATCCGCGGCGTCGTGACAACCGCCAAGACAACCCCTCTGAATCCGATCAAGGTCACCATCAACGAAAACATCTGCGGCAAGACCCAGCCCGACGAATCCATCCTGGTGGGACCGGCGGGCGGGCTGGCGTTCGGGATTGTGACCCTGACCGGCACCAAAGCGAATCATCCCAACACGATTACGGTTTCGAACGAGCAGTGCCGGTTCGCGCCGCGCGTCCAGCTGGCGAGCGCAGTAGCCTCTTTGCGGATCACGAGCGCCGATCCGATTCTTCACACAACCCATGCATACGCCGATGACGAGCGCACCTTGTTCAACGTGGCGTTACCGATGCCCAGCGTCTCGTTCACCCGCCGGCTCCAGTCGGCGCGTATTGTTCGGTTGGCGTGCGACTCGCATCCATGGATGCGCGGCTTCGTCATCCTGACCGGCGAGATCGGCGCGGTCACCGGACGCGACGGCGCCTTCACGCTTGCCGACGTGCCGGCGGGAGTCTACGAGCTGCGGTTCTGGCATGAACGGTTGAGCGCTCCGGCGCAGAGGGTGACGGTCGCGGCGGGTGGAACGACGGAGGTGATGATCAGGGCTCAATAGCCCGACAACTTCCGCCTGAAGGCGGAAGCCACGGACCTGAATCTGAAGGTGGAAGCCACGGACGATCTTCCGCCTGAAGGCGGAAGCCGCGTACCACGGGCGGCTGAAGCCGGAAGCCACGAAAAGAGGCTCTCAGAGCTGGCGGCCCTCGATTCTCGTCCAGGCATCCTTGAGCGTGGTGGTTCTGTTGAACACCAGCCGGTCCTCGCTCGAGTCCTGATCGACGATGAAGTAGCCAAGCCGCTCGAACTGGAAGCGCTCGCCGGCCGTCGCGGACGCCAGGCTCGGCTCGAGGCAGGCGGGATAGACGACCTCGAGCGAGTTCGGATTCAAATCTTCCTTGTAATCACGCCCGCCGGCTCCCGGCGACTCGACCGAGAACAACCGATCGTAGAGCCGGACTTCCGCCGGTAGCGCATGCGCCGCCGACACCCAGTGCAACGTCGCTTTGACCTTGCGTCCGTCCGGCGCGTTGCCGCCGCGCGTCCCAGGATCGTACGTGCAGCGCAGCTCGACGATCTCGCCTCGATCGTCCTTCACGACGCGCTCACACTTCACGAAGTAGGCGCAGCGGAGCCGCACCTCCCGTCCGGGCGACAGGCGGTAGAACTTTTTCGGAGGATCCTCGCGGAAGTCATCGCGCTCGATGTACAGCACGCGTGAGAACGGCACCTTCCGCGTCCCGGCCGGCGGATCTTCGGGGTTGTTGATCACGTCGACGTCCTCGACCTGACCCTCGGGGTAATTCTCGATGACCACGCGCAGCGGCCGAAGCACCGCCATCCGGCGCGGCACCCACCGGTTGAGGTCGTCCCGCAGGCAATGCTCCAGCAGCGCGACGTCCACGACGCCTTCGCTCTTGGCGACCCCGATGCGCGCGCAGAAATCGCGGATCGATTCCGGCGTGTAGCCCCGTCGTCTCAGGCCGACGAGCGTGGGCATGCGCGGGTCGTCCCAGCCCGAGACGTACCGCCCTTCCACCAGCTCGAGAAGCCGCCGCTTGCTCAGGACCGTGTAGCTCACGTTCAGGCGCGCGAACTCGATCTGTTGTGGATGGCTCGGCACGTCCAGCTGATCGAGCGTCCAGTCGTAGAGGGGCCGATGGTCCTCGAATTCCAGCGTGCACAGCGAGTGCGTGATCCGCTCCAGCGCGTCGGAGATCGGATGCGCGTAGTCGTACATGGGATAGATCAGCCATTTGTCGCCCGAGCGATGGTGCGGCACCTTGAGGATCCGATAGAGCGTCGGATCGCGCATGTTGATGTTGGGAGACGCCATATCGATCCTGGCGCGAAGGACGAAGGCGCCGTCGGCGAACTCGCCCGCCCGCATCCGCGTGAACAGATCCAGGTTCTCCTCGATCGACCGATCGCGGCACGGGCTGTTTCGTCCGGGCTTCGTCAGGGTGCCGCGATACTGGCGAATCTCCTCGGCGCTGAGCGCGTCGACGTAGGCCTTGCCGGCCTTGATCAAGTCGATGGCATAGTCGTAGAGCCGGTCGAAGTAATCGGAAGCGTAATACTCGCGGTCTTCCCAATCGAAGCCGAGCCAGCGGACGCTCTCCTTGATCGACTCGACGTACTCGACTTCCTCCTTGGTCGGATTCGTATCGTCGAAGCGCAGGTTGCACGTCCCGCCGAACTCCTGGGCGATCCCGAAGTTCAGACAGATCGATTTGGCGTGGCCGATGTGCAGGTATCCGTTCGGCTCCGGCGGAAACCGCGTGGCGACGCGCCCGCCATGCTTGCCGCTCTGCACGTCGGCGGCGACGATCTCGCGGATGAAATCAACGGGCTCGTGGGTGACCGGCATCCCTTCTAGAATAACTTGCGATTTTGACGCGCATCGTGCACATTTCATCTTCGCACTGCAGGAGGACTGAATGGCAAAGCGTACGACCAGGAAGGGCAAGCCGGCGGGACGGAAGGCCGGCAGGGGAGCGGCAAAGCGGGGCGCCCGCAAAGCCGCCAAGAAACCCGCCAGGAAGGCGGCAAAGGGTGGCGCCCGAAGAGGCGGAGCCCGCAAAGCGGCGAGGAAGGCGCCCGCCCGGCCGCGCGCCCAGGCTCCGGCGCCGGCACCGGAGGAGACTCTCGGTCAGGGCGAAGGCGGCGGTGAGACGATCGCCGAAGGGACGGAACCGGGCGAAGAGATATAGCCCGTCAGTTCAGTTTGCGGCGGCGAGAATGGCCCTCGCCCGTTCTCGCCGCGCCCCCTTTTCACTGCGCCGGATCACGCCCCGGTCGCGCCGTGCTCGACGCGACGAGCGGAGCGGGGCGTCGGGCCGTGCGGAGGATACGGCTCGAATTCGCTAGATCGGGCGGATGCGCGGGTCCCCGCCATTCAATAATGCCTCGAGAGTGATAAGCTCAAGGCGCCAGCCAGCCTCTCTGTTCACGGAGCGAGCGACGAGCGGAGCCGGGGCATCGGGGTTCCCGGCCGAGCTGTGCCATCGGTCCCCCGGCATGGGGTTCACACAAGGAGGTTTCATGCGGCGTGCAGTGAAATACAGCGTCCTGGCGATGCTGGTCATGAGCGTGAGCGCGGTCCTGACGGCGAGCGACGCCGGCCCCGCGCAGGCGACACAGTCCCAGCTTCGGACGCCGGACGTCATCTTCGTCCCGACGCCGCCGGAGGTCGTCGAGGCGATGTTGAAAGTGGCCAAGGTCGGCAAGAACGATGTGGTGTACGACCTCGGGTGCGGAGACGGCCGCATCGTGATCGCGGCAGCCAAGCTCGGCGCGCGCGGCACGGGCATCGACATCGACCCGCAGCGAATCAAGGAAGCCACCGAGAACGCGCAGAAGGAAGGCGTGACGGATCGCGTCACGTTCAAGAACGAGGACCTGTTCGCCGCCAACATCAGCGATGCGACGGTCGTGACGCTGTACCTGCTTCCCTCGTTGAACGTCAAGCTCCGGCCGAAGCTCATGACAGAGCTCAGGCCAGGCACCCGGATTGTGTCTCACGCGTTCGATATGGGCGATTGGAAGCCTGAGCAGACGCTGGACGTCAACGGCCGCACCGTTTATTACTGGACGATTCCGAAACAGTAGTGATAGTCGGAAGTCGGAAGTCTAAAGTCGAGAGTCATCGGAGCGACTTGACTTGCGACTTCGGACTTCCGACTTCAGACCAGCGGACGATCCTGCCCGCTGTCAGTTATCTCTGCGCTCTGCTGCTCGCCCGCGCATCGATTCGATCAGCGCATCTGCATCAGCCGCGACCTCATTCCGATATCCACGGGCGGAGGCCGCGTGAATCAGACTGCCGTTCCGATCTTCAAAGCCTGCGAGCTGGCCGGCGTCAGCCAGACCACGATGTTCGAGTGGATCGCCCGAGGCATGGTCGAGTTCGAGCGCAGCCGTGGCGGCTCGCTGCTCATCCTCGTGGCGTCGCTCCCAACCCACACGCGACGACGCTCCACCCACACGAAGCGTGGCGTTCGCCGCTGAATCGTGATCGCCTGCGGCGTGCAGTCCTGTGCGCCGCGCCGAAGAACCGCGAAGCCTCACGCCTGGATCGGAAGTTGCTCCTCCGGCGCGTGTCATGCTGAAGGTCGAACTCCACTCCCATACCGCTGACGATCCGGAAGATGTCATTCCATATACATCTCGAGAACTGATCGATCGCGCCGCCGAGCTCGGGTATCAGGCGCTGGCGATCACGCTTCACAACCGCCAGCTCGATTCAGGCACGTTGCGGGCGTACGCCAAAGATCGCCGCATTGTCCTGATTCGCGGCGTCGAACGAACGATCGAAGGGAAGCATGTCCTGCTATTGAATTTTCCTTCCGCCGCCGAACGGGTGAACAGCTTCGAGGAGCTCGCAGCGCTCAAGCGGCGCGCCAACGGGCTCGTCGTCGCGCCGCATCCGTTCTTCCCTGTGTGGCACTGCCTGCGATCGGTCCTGAACCGCCATGTCGATCTGTTCGACGCGGTGGAGCATGCCGCCTTCTATACGCGAACGTGCAATTTCAATCGGCCCGCGGTCCGTTGGGCGGCCCGGCACGGCAAACCGCTCGTCGGCAATGGCGACGTCCATCGTCTCGTGCAGCTGGGCCGGACGTACTCGCTGGTCGACGCGCCGCCGGATGCGGATGCGATCGGCGAGGCGATTCGCAATGGGCGGGTGACGGTCGTCAGCGAACCGATTTCCTACGCCGAGGCCGTGATGCAGGCCCTGGACATGACGACGTCGGGGTTCTTCAAACCCTGGCGGCGGGCTGGTCTGACGGAGGGCGTCGACGAACCTTCGCTAACGCTTTCGAACGAATGAGCCGATACTCACGGTGACCGAGTATCCATCCTCCTTTGCCCCTGGGCGGGCCACGAACTGAATCGTTCGGGCCCGCTTTTTTTTAGTTTGCGCTGGGGCTGCTCGCCGTTCTGTGGCGAGCCCCCACCCCCAGCGCCTACCACCGCTCGCTCGATCGCTCGCGGCGGTGGCTCGAAACAACGATCCGCTTAGCGGAGTAACGCCTCTTCCAACACGCGGCCGTCCGGACGCAGGACCTTCGGCTGAATCCCGAGAAGCCGCAGCGCGGTCGGCGCCACGTCCACCAGCGCCGCGCGGGCGCGGACGCCGGTGGCAACGCCCGCGCCTGAGAGAATCAACGGGATCTGCATATCGTGCGGGCGCAGGCTGCCGTGAGCACCCGGACGCGCGCGACTGAGCGAGGCGTCGTCGTCCAGCTCGACCAGCAACTCCGGGGATCGGCCGGGATAGAACGCTTTCAGCTCGGTGAGCGATCGATCGCAGCGGGCTTCGCGCACCTCGCAATAGAT
>JACQTH010000084.1 GCA_016210935.1 Acidobacteriota bacterium
ACCTGGGCGAGTGCCCGCCAGCGGTTGAGACCTGCCGGCGGAATTCAGCGACGTTCGGAAACGGGCTCACATGGATCTGGACGCCGGACTGGTAGGCGATCCAACGACCATTCGGCGAAATCGCCGCCGATAGATCGAAAGACTCCGTTTGCACCAACGCGAAAGGCTGGTCCGAGCCACCAATGGACAGACCAAGAATGTCCCAGCCTGTGTCCGAGTTCAGTTGGTGGATCACGAGCGTCTTGCCGTCATGGGACCACCCCCACGGAGCGTGTTGACTGGGGCTGGTCGTCAGGCGCTCGATCGGCCCGGTGCCTTCGGCCGCTCGGCGAAACAGATTGCGCCCTACCTCGCCGCGACTCGAACTGAACATCAACTGCTTGCCATCCGGCGTCCACAGCGGACGGTTGTTTACCCCGTCCGCCGTTACCTGCGTCAGCGTTTGGCGGACCAAGTGGTAGACAAAGATGTTCGTTGAGAGATCGGATGTAGAGATCGTCAGCGCGATTCGCTCCGCATCGGGAGAAAGAACGGCCTCCTGGTATCGCGCAGTCTGCGCGCCGGCGATGACCTGTTCGTGCCCGCGGGCGTCGAGCCAAACGAGCTGCGCGCCACCCGGTCGCCCGCCTACATTCGCCAGCGTTCCGTCGTCCGAGATGGCGATTGAGCCGACCACGCCGTCCGCGATCTTCACCGGGTCGCTCTTTGCAGCCATGGAGTCCAGATCGAACGGCATCGCCCACAACGACTCGTCCCGCAAGAAAACAATGTGGCCGCTGCTCACGAACCGAGGACTGCGACCCTCCGTGAGAACCATCTCCTTGCCGTCACGTGAGCGGAGGATGATTCGGCTGGGAGTGATCGTGTAGAGTAACCCTCGACCGCCCGGTAGATGTGCCGGCTCGCCGTGCCTGAGATCGCTGCGGTTCGTATCAAGGCTTGTGAACGCGCGTGGCTTTCCACCCGAGGCGGGAATACTCCACAGATGGGTCCCGAAACCCCCAGCCGCGAAAACAATCATGTCGTCCTCACCCCAACTCGCAGCACTGCCTCCTAGCTGCTGCACAACGACGGGCTCGCCGCCGGCTAGTGCAACCCTCTTCATCGTGGATCCGGCGATGAACCCGATGGTGTCGCCATCTGGTGAAAAGAACGAGACGCCAGCGCCCTCTGTGCCTGGAATGGGTGTCGCAATGCGCTGATCGAGCCGGCGGCGGTATAGTTGCTGGACGCCCCCTCGCACTGCCGCGTATACGATTGTTTGTCCATCACGCGAAAGGGATACCGGCGCCGGCTCGAGTGGGCCCAGACTCGCGAGCCGTTCACCGGATTGCAGATCGACTGACAAATGAACGGTTCGAGCCGGCGGCGCGCTGCCCGAACGTGACGCCATCCAGCCAACAAACCATCCCATGAACAGCAGGAGGCCGGCGGCCATCGTCCACGCCGTCCATCGCCGCCATATGCGGTACGGCTCCGCGGGCGGGGTGTCCGAGTCGCCCAAGGCGCCGTCGAGCGCGAGGCGCACATCGCCGATCGCCTGCATTCGCTGCTTCGGGTCTTTCTGCAGACACAGTCTGAGAACTTGCCGCACTCTCGCCGGCACGTCTCTTGGCAGTTCGCTCCACTGGGGCTCGGAGCGCAGAACCGCGGCGAGCGTGTCCGTCACCTCGTCACCGCGGAAGGCGCGCGTGCTGGTGAGCATCTCGTAGAGCACACACCCGAAGGCCCAAATGTCGGCTCGCTTGTCCACGGGTTTTCCGCGTGCCTGTTCCGGGGACATGTACGCCGCCGTGCCGAGGACCACGCCGGCCCGCGTCATCGCCGGCGTCGTGATCGTCGGCGACTCGGCCGCATCCGGCACCGCCGGACTCGGGTCGAGCGCCTTGGCCAATCCAAAATCGAGCACCTTGACGGTCCCATCCGGCCGGACCTTGACATTTGCTGGCTTCAGATCTCGATGAACGATGCCCTGCTCGTGCGCCGCCTCGAGCGCCTCGGCAATCTGCCGCGCGATGGGCAAGGCCTCGTCGAGCGGGATCGGCCCCTGCGTGATCCGATCCGCCAGCGTCGGCCCCTCCACCAGTTCCATCACGAGCGCCTGCACACCATCGGCCTGTAGCTGATCGTGAATGATGGCGATATTGGGATGATTCAGCGCCGCCAGCGCCCGCGCTTCCCGCTGGAAGCGCGCCACGCGGTCCGGATCGGACACGAATGTCTCGGGCAGAATCTTGATGGCGACATCTCTTGCCAGCCGCATGTCACGCGCACGATAGACCTGACCCATGCCGCCCGAGCCCAGCGGCGAAAGGATCTCATAGGGGCCCAGTCGTGAACCTGCCGTCAGTCCCATATACGGGTAAACCCGGAGCTATCGTAGGCCTGTGTATGGCAAACCGCAACCGCGCGTCAATCCGGCAATTGTCTCAATTTTGCTGATGCAGCCACATCAGGAAGTGTCCGGGGCAACGGTCACGCATCTGGTGGACCGTGAGGACCGCAGCGACTTCGGATATACTGCCCTGGTTCGAACCGCGCATCACAACATGCGGAGGCGCTCATGAAACAGGTAGTGATGCTCGTCGCCGTGCTGGCGTTCGGACGCGCCGCCGCGGGTCAGAATGCGGACGATTATCGCGGCGGCTGGAGAACGGAAAGCGGCGAAGCCCACGTCTACGAGTTCTCGATTCGCGGCGCAACAGTCAGGGGCATCTACTGCACCTATTGCGCCGACGCGACGACCCTGGCCTTCGTCGATGGGACGTTCAGCCCTGACGGGATCACGTTTGAGGTCACCCACGTCAACGCGGACGGCAGCACGGCCTACAAGGACAAGGGAATCGCGAGGTTCAGCCAGGGCCGCCTGATCGTGACGGGCATGAGCGGCGCGCCGGCCGGCGGCGGGTTCGAGCGCGTGCTGATCAAGGATCCGCGGGGTCCGGATCCGATACCGGCGATGGTGTCTGTTCTTCCGAAGGGGCCGCCGGTGCCGGCCAACCCTCTTCGCCGGAACCCGGACGGCGCGGACGGCCTGCCCTACATCCAGCCGGGTCCATGGAAGTCAAAGCTGACGGACAAAGACGTCATCGGCGTGTGGCTGGGCTTCGGTGTCGGGGCGCCCAAACAGTTCTTCATCATCAAGAAGGTTGGCGACAAGCTCCGCGGCATGGTGTGCGGCACGTGTGACAACCCGTACACAATGGCGGCCCTCGACGATTTCGCGATCGAAGGCGACACGCTGCGGTTCAACATCCTTCACGAGGATTGGGCCGACGGCGAACTCCCCACATTCTACAAACACGTCACCGCACACGTGGGCTGGAACGAGATGCGCTGCACCACGGCTGCTGACCACCAACCGCCACCACCCCCGCCGCCATCGGGTCGTGTCCCAGGATTCTCGCTCCAGGGGCCTGTTCCGATTGAGGCCACATCCGGCAATGTCTGGCCCGAATGGCCCCCGAAGAACACGTCGTCACCCCGGTAGCCGCCGAGCGGCGGCGGCCGGATGGACGCCCTCTGTGGAGACTGAGGCGAGGCGACACTGCGTAATCCCGTCTTCCCGAAATCAGGACGGGGGCGCGTTCCGGGAAGGAAAACGCAGAGAGCCAGTGCGACAGGACTACTGCTTGTCGCGCTCGGGATTCCAATTCAGGAATTTAGGTAATTTAGGCAACCGTCCCCGAATTACCGCCTCTTTTTTAACGCGCGGGCGCCGCGAGAACCGTGAACACGAATCGTTGGCCGTCGCGGCTGATCGGCGCGGTTGTTCGATTCGTTGGAGGAATAGGCCATCAAACGGCCGTCGGGAGAAAAGCGCCCGTTAAAGGTATCGAACTCTTCCCGGGAAAACTCCACCGCCCCCCTCGCCAATGGATCAGTTCCGGTCAAGGGCAGATCGATCAACGTCTTCGCCGGACGAGTCGCTCCGCCGCACCTTCAGTGAGATGGTTGGTCGTCTTTTCGAGCAGTAGCGCCGCCAGTTGCATCGGCTCGATGTTCACGCCCCCGTGTTTCCGGACTTTGGCAGTCAGCTCCTCAAGGCGCTCGAGTGTTCTTGGCGCTAGCGGGACAAGCCGCCGTTCGGTCCACTGCGGGTCGGTTGGGCGCCCGCCGCCGGCCGGCGCCCGAAACCGGGCGATGATATCCGCTTGCAACTGCATCGCCCCGAAATAACCGCCAGAAACGTCCACTTTACCTTTGCGTTCGGCGCCAAGGCCCCTAGCGATCTTGTCCATATCGAGCTGAGGTTTCATACTCTACTCCCCTGTGAAGTCACGAATGGCGAAGTACTCATCGCCGATAACGAGGCCGATTTCTCCCTGATGAGCCGCGCGTCCCGTCCTTCTGCAGAACCTTCCGAGTTCGGCCAGGTTCCGGGCAGCCTCGATATCGGACGGCGTAGTGTACGAATGGACGACGACCGGCTCATCTCTAACAAGGGCGCCACCTCTCTCATCGTCCCGCCAGATGCCCTCCGCTTTCGGGTAGGCTGTCGCGCCACCGAAAACACGCCCGAACATTTCCAGAGCCAAGTCGACCCATCGCTGTTGGTCGATCGGCATCTTTCCGTCGCGCTCGACGCTGGGAACGAAGAGGACCACCAGGACGCGCTTGCGCCCTCCGCCGATAACCTGTTCCTGCCTCGCTGGCTTCGTCCGCTTCTTCGCCACTCAACGATCAATATAGATCGGTCGGTCCTGAGATGCAACGAGCCACAATATCGGTCCGTTGTTTCTACAAAACGCGAGACCGGATCAATGCCGCGACGGGGCCGCTGGCGATTTCTTCGGGTTGGATGCCCCAGCGATTAATGGATGCGGCGTAGTCCGCTCCCGCATCGAACAGCGTATCGATGATGGCGCAGTAATCACAGTCGGCATCGCGGCAGTTTCTGGAGCCGTGGGCGGCCCAAGCAAGCGGTGAAGCGCCGTGGGTCGCGTCGCGAATGTTGACGGGCGCGCGGAAGCTCACAAGCAACTCGGCCATTGCGGGATGGCCATGCCATGCGGCGGCGTGTAGTGCTGTGGCGCCGCTTTCGCCGAATCCGCCCAGCTCGAATCCCAGCTCCGCCATGAGCTTCACTTCAGCGAGACGCCGCGCTCCAACAAGAACGCGGCGCACTCGAGGATTCCCGCGGCGCATCGCTCGCTGACCTGATGGAACGGTGAGCCGCAGGCATACAGGAGCGGCGGCCATACCACACCCAAATCCGTCCTTCACCACAAGGGCACAAAGACACAATCACACAGACGGCGCGGTTTTCAATCGTCCCACCGTCTTTTCGCGGCCGAGCAGGGTCATCACGTCGAAGAGGCCCGGCGCGACAGCCTGTCCCGTCAGCGCCACGCGCGCCGGATTCATTAAAGCCGCCGCCTTCACGCCGAGTTCACCGGCAAGGCCGCGCACAGCCGATTCCATCGTTTGATGCGTGAATTCGGGAAGGGCTTCGATCCGTCCGGCGAGCGTCCGCAAATTTTCGCGCACGCCGGCGTCTTTCAAGAATTTGTCGACGGCGGCCGGATCGTATTCCAGTTTTTCCGACAGAAATATCGAAGATTGCCGCGGAAAATCCTGAATCACCTTCGCTCTCGGCCGGAGCAGGTCGACGAGGGTTCGGAACCAGGCGCTTTCTTCCGTTTCCAGGGAGTCGCGCCATAGGCCGGTCTTGATATATTCGGGCTTTAGGTATCGAACGAGTTTCTCATGCGGCAGCCGGGCGATGTACTGCGCGTTGAACCACGCCAGCTTGTCCGGATTGAAAACCGCATTGGCCTTCGAAATGCCCTGCAACGAGAAGGCCTCGACGAGTTCCTCATCACTGAACATTTCCCGGTCGGTTCCTGGCGCCCAAGCGAGCAGCGCCAGGAAATTCCGCAGCGCGTCTGGAAGAATGCCTTGTTCCTGATAGGCCATCACTGAAGTTGCGCCATGACGTTTGCTGAGCCGGGTCTTGTCCGGGCCGAGAATCAAGGGAAGGTGCGCGAACACGGGAAGCGAGGCCCCGAGCGCCCTGTACAGCAGAATTTGTTTCGGGGTGTTCGAGATGTGGTCGGCGCCGCGAATGACGTGACTGATGCGCATATCGATGTCGTCGACGACGACGCTCAGGTGGTAGGTCGGATGCCTGTCCGATCGCAGCAGCACGAAGTCCTCGATCGTGCCGCTTTCGACCGAGATCTCGCCAAAGACGGCGTCGTTATAGGCGACCCGTCCTTCGGGAATCCTGAAACGGACTGCGCCTTCGGAGTGGTAGGCGTGGCCGCCGTGGACCAGCTTTTCGGCGGTGTCCCGATACAAGTCGAGACGCTTCGATTGGTAATACGGACCCTCATCCCAAGCAAGGCCCATCCACGTCATGGCATCGAGAATGCCGCGCGTCATTTCCTCGCTGGAGCG
>JACQTH010000085.1 GCA_016210935.1 Acidobacteriota bacterium
GCGTAGATGGTGTCGAAGGCGAGCGACGACTTGCCCGAGCCGGACAGGCCGGTGATGACCACCAGCTTGTGGCGCGGGAGATCGACGTCGATGTTTTTCAGGTTGTGGACCCGCGCGCCCCGAACGGAGATCCAGTCGTGCCCCATGGCCTGTGAGCAATGTGAGGAATCTACGCCGCGCTCGAAACAACCAGTCTAGCAGTAACGAAGCTCGGCCACAAAGCCCCGCGAGCTTCGTTACTAGCCGGAGCGGAGCTATTGAATAAAGCCTCCTGATGTCTACCGAACCGGCGCTGGTCGGTTTCACGCGACGCTTCGCTAGACTGCGTAGAACGACCCTGCTAAGCGGCGCTTGCGACGGTCAGGGCTGCAAGCGCCGCTGGAGATGTTCTTGCACCAACCTTGATCAGCTGTCGTTCACCGATGTCACTCCCTTCAGGCACGACGCTCGGCCCGTACTGTATCGATGAGCCGCTCGGAACCCTTCGACTGCGCTCAGGGCAAGCCGGCCCCTCGATTTCGCTATGCCATTAGCTGCCGGAACGAAGCTCGGTCCTTACGAAATCCAGGCTCCGCTCGGGGCGGGCCCCTCGACTTCGCCATGCCACTAGCTGCCGGAACGAAGCTCGGCCCGTACGAAATCCAGGCTCCGCTCGGGACAGGCGGGATGGGGGAGGTCTACAAGGCGACCGACACGCGGCTGGATCGCGTGGTCGCGCTCAAGGTCCTGCCCCAACGACTGGCGGCGCATGAGGACGTGCGCGAGCGGTTCGAGCGCGAGGCGCGCGCCGCGTCGAGCCTGAATCATCCCCACATCTGCGCCCTGTACGACATCGGCCATGACAACGGGCTGGACTATCTGGTCCTCGAGTACCTGGAAGGTGAAACGCTGGCCGTGCGTCTGACACGGGGTCCGCTCCCCGTCGGGCAGGCGCTCGAGTACGCCATTCAAATCGCCGACGCGCTCGACAAGGCGCACCGCGCCGGCATCGTGCATCGCGATTTGAAGCCGGGAAACGTGATGCTGACGTCGCGCGGCGCGCATCTGCTCGATTTCGGGATCGCGAAGTGGCAGCCGGCGGCGCCCGATGCCTCGGGTCTCACGAGCGCGCCGACCACCGCGGGCAACCTGACCGATCGCGGCACCGTGCTCGGGACCTTTCAGTACATGGCGCCCGAACAGCTCGAAGGCCGCAAAACCGACGGCCGCACGGACATCTTCGCGCTGGGCACGCTCGTCTACGAGATGGTGACCGGCCGCAAGGCGTTTCACGGGGAGACGCAGGCCAGTCTGGTGACCGCCATCCTCACACTGGATCCGCCGCCGATGCGCAGCCTCCGGCCCTCGGTCCCCGACGTGCTCGATCGTGTCGTCGCCATCTGCCTCGCGAAGAACCCGGACGATCGCTGGCAGAGCGCCCACGACCTGCTGTTGCAGCTTCAGTGGGTCGCTGCGCGCAGCGGCCCGATTCCGGCGGCGCCTCTCTCGCGGCGCTGGCCGCCCTCGTCGCGCCGGGCGCTGTGGGTGCTGGCGGCGGCGATCACCTCTGCTGTTGCGATTTTTGGGCTCTCGCGTGTGATGTCGGCGGCCTGGGGGCCTTCGTCTCGCGGCGCCACGGCGCGCTTCCTCGTCGGTCCCGAGCCCGGATCGACGATGACGACGGTGTCCGATCCCGAGATCTCGCCCGACGGCCGGCGGCTCGCGTTTGTCGCGTCGAGCGCGGCCGGCACACGGATGCTCGCCATCCGATCGCTTGCCAGCATCGAGGCGTTGCTCCTCGACGATACGGAAGGCGCGGCGAATCCCTTCTGGTCGCCCGACGGGCAGTGGATCGCGTTCTTCGCCGGCGGCAAGCTGCACAAAGCTTCGCTCGGGGGCGGCAAGCCTCAGGCGATCTGCAGCGCCTCGGAAGGCAGCGGCACGTGGGGTCGCGACGGGGACCTGCTGTTCACAACCGGATCGGCGTCGGGCGTCATCCATCGGGTGCCCTCGGCCGGCGGCGAGCCCAAGCCGGTGACGCATCTCGACGCCTCGCGTCATGAAGTCGTCCACCTGTGGCCCCACTTCCTCCCCGACGGCGATCATTTTCTGTTTCTCGCGTTGGGGTTTTCGGCCGCGGCCGGCGATCCCGACGACGGCATCTACGTCGCCTCGCTGAGAACGGGCGAGCGCAAGTTGATCAGCCCCGTCGCCTCGCGACCGGCGTATGCGCCCGAAGGCTATCTGTTGTTCGCGCGCAACGGCCGTCTGCAGGCGCAACGATTCGATGCCGCCGCTCTGAAGGTCACCGGCGAGCCGATCGACGTCGCGGACGACCTTCTCACCTATCGCGCCACGGGCCGCGCGGCGTTTTCGGTCTCGCGCACCGGCGTCCTGGCGGTACAACCCGGCGCTCCGACGACGCGTCTCGCGTGGATCGATCGGGACGGCACAGAACGGTCGGCGATTGGCGTGCCGGCCGATTACGGCCGATTCCGTCTTTCCCCGGACGGCACGCGCGTGGTCGTGGAAATCGCGGATCAGCAGACGGGAACCAGTGACCTGTGGATCACGCAGCTCGACACAGGGGCGACGCAGCAGATGACACGGGAGCGATCGGACGAGACCAATGCCGCATGGGCGCGTGACGGCCGTGCGATGGCGTTCTCATCCGATCGGGACGGGCCGCCCGATATTTTTGTGATTGATCTTCCGCCTGAAGGCGGAAGCCACGAAGAGGCCCGACTGAAGTCGGGCACTACGAGTCAGCAAGGTCGACCCGGAAGCACCGAAAAGGCTCGAAACGGTGAAGACATGCCCGCGCCACGCCCGTTGCTTCAGAAGCCGAAGCTCGTGCTCAACCCCAACGACTGGTCGCCGGACGGCAAGTGGCTGCTGTTCGAGGAGTTCGTTCCGCGTCACGGCTGGAACATCATCCTTCTGCCGCTTGACGGCGGCCCGAGCCGGCTTCGCCCGCTGCTCACGGGCCCCGCGAACGAATACGGCGGGCGCTTCTCGCCGGATGGACGCGCGCTCGCGTACGTTTCTGATGAAACAGGGCGGCCGGAGGTCTATGTGCGAGGGCTCGAAGACGAAGCGCGCGCCACCCGCATCTCGGAGACGGGCGGGAGCCGCCCGCGGTGGAATCCGCGTGGCGGAGAGCTGTTCTTTCTCTCGGACCGGGGCCTGATCTCCGTGAAGGTGTCACGCGGGAGCGACGGCGGATTTGCGGTGTCGGAACCTGTCCGGCTTTTCGAGGCCGGACCAGCCGATGTGACCCACTACGAGGTCGCGCCGGATGGCGCTCGATTCCTGGTCAACGCGCCTCCCGGCGATGCCCGCGCGACCCCGTTCGTCGTCACGTTGAACTGGCCGGCGGATCTTGGACAGCCGCGCGGGAAATAAGTTCTCGTGGCTTCCGGCTTCAGCCGGAAGAGAGCAGCTGTTTGCGGCGGGTCGCAGCGATGGCCCATGTCGCATCGTCCACAGGATCGTCGACCAGCAGGAAGGAACGCTTCATGCGGTTCTCGCGGATCGCGCCGACCTTGCGGAGTGCCGCCCCCGCCCGGCGGTTCGCTACGGCAACCCGGGCCTCGAGCCGCGCGACGCCTAGCCGCTCGAACGCGAAGTCGATCACGAGCGTCGCGGACGCCACGAACAGCCCGGTGCCCCACTGGTTGGCCGCCAGCGCAACCCCCCATTCTGCCGTGTGAAACGTCGGATCCACCCGTCTCACCTGGTAAAGCCCCGCGATACGCTGTGGGTAAAGCCCCGCCACGCTCTGGGACTCGTCGCGGTCGACCACAAATGTGGCGCACTCGCCGGCGGCGCGTTGCCTCCGCCCCCAGCCGATGAACTGCTCGAACTCGGGAATCGACAACGGCGGCGGCGGCAGAAACCGGGTTACGTAGAGATCCTCGAACATCCGCACCAGGTCGGCGGCATCCCGCAGCTCGACTTCGCGGAGCCTGAAGAGGTGGCCACGCAACTCCGGCAGACCTGATCGCAGCGACCACGGCGTGTCGGAGGCGGGCTGACCCTGAGCAGTGTCGAAGGGCGACATCCCAGGAACTTCAGGCGCACGGCCCAGGGCCCACAGCAGCCGATCGTCCGGCTGCCAGCCCATGATGAACGATTTGCGGAGAATGCCCTCGACGACGCCCCCGAGGTTTTCCAGCGATCGATTCGCGCTGCCGTTGTGCAGCGGCACCCGCGCCTCGAGGCGCGCAATCTTGGTCTGGCCGAACAGATAATCGAGCACGAGCCTCGCGCTTTTCGCAAACAGGCGCCGGCCCCGGTACCGGGGCCCGACGACAAATCCCCATTCGGCGGTCGTGCTGGACGGATCCCGCGGTCGAATCTGGATGAGGCCTACAGGCTTCCCGGGGTCGTTCGGCACGATCGTGAAGCAGAGGCAGCGGCCCGCGCGGCGCTCGCGCTGCACCCGCGCGATGAACCATTCGAACTGCGGGATGGTTTGCGGCGTGTCGGGGAGAAACCGCTCGACGTCTTCGTGCGCCAGGGCCTCGAGGAGGAGCGGCGCGTCCGCGAGTTGTGGCTCGCGGACAGTGCAACCCGAGGTCATGAGCACGGGCAAACCATCCCGCCAGTTCACTGCAGGCATGAAGGAGTCGATGGAGATCGGCGATGTGGGCTGGGGGTGCATCGGTCCGAGGTCCATGGCTCGCCTGACATGGAGCAACAAGCGAGCCGCCGCTTTCCTGCTCACGGTCGCACGTCAGTGCGCGGCTTGAAAGGAGGGCGTGTCAGGTTTTGAC
>JACQTH010000097.1 GCA_016210935.1 Acidobacteriota bacterium
ACAATAAATCATCAATCTCGAGATCCACAATCCCTCAATCAGTCACCAAATCCTCAATTACCAGATTTTCAAATGGACTTCTAGAATCCAAACCTCGCCCCCACCTGCACCCTCCGCGCCGCGCTGGCGCCGGTGGGTTGGCCAAACAGCGGCGACGTCATGACGCCGCTGTAAGCCGTGTAATTCGTGCGGTTCATCAGGTTCTGCGTCGAGGCGTAGAACTCCAGGCGGAACCGGCGGTCCGACGCGTTGCCGCCAAATCCTGGGGCCATCGGACCCGCGCCGCGATCGCCGCCGCCCTGCACGATGACGACCTGACCGCCACCCATCGCGCCTTCACGGCGGCGCGGACCGAAGCCCCATGTGTAGGAAACGCGCCCGCCGAGATCGAACACCGCGGCGCCGCGCGCCGCATTCCGCGTGACTCCTGCCGGACGATCCGAAAACGCCCCGTCGCCGTTGTCGTCGCCGCCGGTCGTGATGTTGTAGGGCGTGCCCGATCGGTAGCTGGTGTTGACCCCGATGTTGAAGTTGCGAAACGGCTGCATGTTGAAGTGCGATCCGATGCGATGCCGCGCGTCCATCGGCCCGGGGCCCCATTCCAAGTCGAGCGCGTCGCCGTTCGCCAGCAGCGCGAACGGCCCGGCCGTGTTCGATTCGTTCTTCGACAGCGTGTAGTTGACGAACAGCATCATCCGGCGCGGGGTCGTCATCAAATTGAGATTCCATCCGAAGTTCAGCGCCTGCTGGCGGGACGCCGCGTCGGTCACGATCTGCACGATATTTGCAAAGGCCGGATCCGGCCGCATGCCGTCGGCCGGGGCGTTCAGGTTGCGCGGACGCAGCAGGCCGCGTCCCCAGCCGGAGTTGTAGGCCACGCTCACGCCCATGGTCTGCGTCAACCGGCGATCCAGACCCACGCTCAGCCGGTGCATGTTGGGCAGCGTGAGATCATCCGACCAGAGGTACCGGTTCGTCGGCGGTGCGGCGCCGTCGAGCCCTGATTCCAGGAAGTCCGGATTCCGCACGTTGATCTCCCGCTGGCGGAACCCGTCGATGACCAAGGTCTGCTTGTACGTGTCGCCGGCAATCCAGTCGTAGAAGTATCCGTAATTCGCGCGCAGCGTCAGCTTTCCGTTCCTCAGAGGAGACCAGGCCGCCGTGACCCGTGGTGAGAGGTTCCAGCCGTCGTGGACGAGGTTCTCGTACCCGTACCGAACCCCTGCCGACAGCAGCAAACTGCGCGCGACGCGATAGTCGTCCTGGACGTAGACCGCTGCCTGCAGATTCGAATAGGTGACATTCGGATCGCCAATCCGCCTCGTATAGTTCGAAGGGCGGCGCGCCAGGTAGTCCGAGAGGCTCGCGAAGGTATAGGTGCCGAGGTAGTTCGACATGTCGTCGGATCGGTGCCGTCCACCTTCGAACAGCACACCCGTCCGCCAGGAATGCGGGCCCCGGACGTAGTCCAGATCGGATGCGAATTCGAAGGTCACGTCGCGACGGCCGCCGCGAATCTGCGCGCCGCCGCTGGTAAAGGCGTCGTTCACCCGGATGGTCGGCGCCTCGAGCGCCGATCGCGATTCCGCGTCCGACCAGCGAAGCTGCAGCCGTGTCTCGCTGAAGGCGCGCTTCCCAACCGGCCCGTTCTCCGAGAAGCGCAGCATGTTGGTCGTCGTCTCGCTGGTGAAGCCGCGCTCCGGCAGATTGAAGTCGCCGATGCCGAGATTCCGCTGCTCCACAGTGGTCCGTTCGAACACCGCTCGAAGCGCATGATCCTTGTTGATCGCGTGATCGAGGCGGCCCGTGAAGCTGGCCCGGGTCTGGGGCTGCTTCAGCGCTTCGGCGCGCGTGTCGCCGTCCGGCAGCACCGCCAGCAGGTTCGAGGAAAAGTACTGGGTGGCGCCGCCGGCCGACAGCGAAAAGGAGGTCTTGCTCGGCCTGATGGTCCCTGAGAGGTTCGTCCCGTACTGCCGGAGCTGCTCGTCACCTTTGCGAGGCGTCAGCGCATTCCTCGCGTTGAGCGTATCGTCGAGAAAGTTGAAATCCGCGTTGCCACGCAGCGGGCCGGCGCCGGGCTGCGTCAGGATGTCGATGAACAGCGCTCCGGCAAATCCGCCGTGATTCTGGGCGGCGAACATGTCCATCCGCGGCAGACGAATCGATCGGATCTGCGATTTCGGCGGCATCTTCCCGCCCGTAAAGCCGTCAATCCGAATCGTGGCGCCCGGCGGCGCCATCGCCTGGAGCACGCGCTCGAGATCCTCCGGATCGTCCGGCAGCGCGTCGATCATCTCACGCGTCAGGACCGTGCTGAAGGCCGCCCCCTGGGCGTCGAGCGCAGAGCTTTGCGCGTCGCGACCGACGTTCAGCGTTTCGTCGAGTTTTTCGAGTTGCAGCGTGATGGTGAGGCGATTGTCGCGATTCCGCACGCGAACGCCGCGGACCATTGTCTGTTGGAACGCCGGAAACACCGCCTGGACTGTATAGCGTCCCTGGGCAAGAGCTTCGAAGACGGCCACGCCGACCTTCGAGGTGGCCGCTTCCCTGCTGATCGACCGCGTGGCGTCGTCTTCACCCGAGATCGTGACCGTGGCGTTGGGCAACACGGCGCCCGTCTGATCGATAACGGTGACCAGCAATCTCGGGCCCGTGGACGCGGGCTGCGCTGCAGCCTGCGCCGTGAATGTCAGAGCCGCGGTGAAAACGGAAAGAACGAGCATTACCTTCTTGTGGATTCGCATGCTGGACTCGTGATGCCCGGCTTCAGCCGAGATTCCGATTCTAAGCCCCGTCGTAGTGCCCGCACTTCTTGGCCGCCGCGTCTAACTCGTCGTGACCGTCGCAATCGCAGAGCGCCTTCTGGATAGCCTTTCTCTGCGCGCTCTGCGTTCTCTGCGGTGTTTCTTGCGGTACTTGTCTGCCGAAGCCCGACTACTTTGTCACCGCGAATTTCTTCGGATCGATTTTCTGATTCACTCGAACGCGCTCGAACGTGATTTCCTCGGTCGGCTTGCCGGCGATCGTGCGCTGCAGCTTGTGCGGAATCTTCACGCCGTCGACCTCCCGGTAATCCATGTAGAACAGCCGGAACTCGACCGGCGGGCGCGCCGCTTCGGCCTTGAGTTGCGCCTCCATCTCCTGCCGCATCTTCTCGCGCTCTTCCGGTGTCATCTGCGAACGTCCCCCCTGCCCCGAGCCTGTCGCCCCTCGACCTTGCTCGGGGCGACCCTGAGGCTCTCGAAGGGTCGAAGGGTCGCCGCGTAGAGTCGATGACTGCCGGCGGGGCGGAAACCGAGCGTCTCCAGGAACTCCCTCGAGATCTCCGACGGGTGGACCTTCGGGAACCGGAACGTCTCCATGCCTTGGGCACGGACGCGAGAGAGCAGTTGCTTCAGACGGTCTCCACCGTCGTCGACGAATGAGCGGAGC
>JACQTH010000098.1 GCA_016210935.1 Acidobacteriota bacterium
GCTCAGCCGCAGGTCGTACTTCAGTTTCTGGATGCCAACGTCGCCGTCGTACCGGTAGGGCGGCATCTCGCCCGCCACCACTCGCTGCTTGATCGCCCGAGCCCAGGGACGCACTTCCTCGAACGTCGTGAGCGACATCGGCGCGATCGCACCGGGTTGGTGGCACTGCTGGCAGTTCTTCTGGAGGATGGGGGCGACGTCCTTGGCAAAGGTTAGCGTGGCGGGCTCTGCGGCCCGATCCCGCACCGGGGCGGCTGCGCGGTTCGCGACCGCCGTCGCGTCGCGGCTCGTCTGCTGGGCCATCGCCTGCAGGCCTGACGCGTGAATGAAAAGTACGATGAGCCCAAGCGCGGGGGTACCGATCCGGATGCCCAAGGGGATGCGGCCACCGAAGCAAGTCCTACACATAGGCCACCTCTCGCGCGCGAAGTCCACGTTGACTGGTTGCTGTGGATTCTACGCCGATGTGCCGCTTTTGTGAATGGCGAATTCGACCCTGGCCGCCGCCCAGGATTGCCATCGTGCCCGACTGATACAAATTGAGACAAAACGTCGCCCTCGTAAAGGCGCGAGTAAGGCGCGAGAGGCGCGAGCGCTTGACTTTCCCCCTTCCGGGGCGTAGCCTCGCCCAAACTCCGTAACAGTATCGGTATCGTCCGCCGAGGATAGTCTTATGGCGACTCGCGGCGACGCGTCTCATCCCGACGCCGATCCCGGTTGGGGATCGCGTATCAGACGGTTCGCTTGTGGTCTGCCTTGAGGTCACCGGTAGGTTTCCGGACGAAGGAGGTCTGGAATGAGAGGGAGACAGGTCGGTATCAGAAGGGCGCGCGCGTTGGCAGTGATCGCGCTGGTGTTCCTCCCGGGATCGGCGCTTGCGCAGAGCGCGATCGCCGGCCGCGTGACTGATAACACGGGCGGCGTGCTGCCCGGGGTCACCGTGGAGGCCAGCAGTCCGGTACTCATCGAGGGCGCCAAGGTCGTGGTGACCGACAACCAGGGGCGCTACAGCATCATCGACCTGCGTCCAGGGACCTACAAGGTCACCTTCACGCTCGTCGGGTTCACGACCGTCGTGCGCGAGGGGATCGTGCTGACGGCGGGGTTCACGGCCCCGGTGGACGTCCAATTGGGCGTCGGGGCCATCCAGGAAACCGTGACGGTCTCGGGCGAATCGCCCGTCGTCGATACGCAGAGCGCGACCGCGCAGCAGGTCTTGACGCGCGAGCTGCTCGAGAGCGTGCCCACCGGGCGCAGCCTCTGGGCGTACGGGCAAACGGTTCCCAGCATCGCGATGGGCGCCGCGGACGTGGGCGGCTCCCGGAGCGTGCAGTATGTCGCCATGGTCGCGCACGGCTCCTACCACGCCGACAACGCCCACACGATTGACGGGATGAGCATCAAGAGCCTGGAAGCCAACGGGCAGTGGACGGCATACCACAACGCGGCGATGTTCGAGGAGGTCAGCTACGAGACGACGGGCTCGGGGGCCGACACGTCCGGAGCCGGGGTGGGGATCCGTCTGGTGCCGAAGGAGGGCGGCAACACCTTCAGCGGGCAGGCGTTCTTGTCGAATATCCCGGGCGACTGGGGGAGCAACAATGAGAGCCCCGAGCTGCTCGCGCGCGGCCTTCAGAGAGCGGGCCAGGTGCATCGCATCTTCGACTACAATTTCTCGGCTGGCGGGCCCATTCTCCGGAACCGGTTCTGGTTCTTCAGTTCCTACCGCTATTGGGGCGCGGACACATTTCTGAACAACTCCTTCTACAACCTGGATCCGACGCGCCGGACCTACGTGCCCGACGTCAGCCAACAGTCGCTCGATGACAACACGCTCAAGAGCGGCATGACCCGGCTGACGCTGCAGATGTCGCCGCGGCACAAGTTCTCGGCCTATCTGGACCGCACCAGCAAGTGGCGTGGGGGCGAGGGTGGGCCCCTCGATGCCCACGAGTCGACCAGCGTTCGCTACCCCCGGAACTACTACACCGCGCAGGTGAAGTACACCGGGACGCTGTCCAACCGGCTGCTCGTCGAAGGGGGACTCGCGATCAGCCACTGGACCTGGTCGCACGGAGATCGGCAGCCGGATGTGAGCGAAACCGACATTCCGCGCATCGACCGCACGTTGGGCACGGAGTGGAGCGCGCCGGACAGTGCGGCCCGCTACCGGAAGGGCCCCCGGTTTGTAC
>JACQTH010000087.1 GCA_016210935.1 Acidobacteriota bacterium
CTGCCGATTGAGAATGTGCGAACGCTCAGCGAGATTCGCGATCGATCGATCGCGACGCGGCGGCTCACGGCGATGTTGTTGACGACCTTCGCCGGGCTCGCGCTGCTCGTGACGATCACGGGACTGACCGGTGTCATCGCGCAGTCGGTGACCCACGGGACGCAGGAGTTTGGCGTCCGAATGGCACTGGGCGCCACGCGGCCACGAGTGCTGCGCATGGTGCTGCGGCAGGGACTCGTGCTCATCGCCATCGGCCTGGCGCTCGGCATCCCTGCCTCGCTTGCGCTCTCAGGGCCGGGCGCCGAAGCGCCAGACGCAGCGCGTAGCGGAGGTCCTCCCCAATGCCCTGCATGACACGGCGTAGCAGCAAGGCAGGTGCCAGAGAGCAGGCGACGCGCTTTCTCAAATCCCGTCGAAAAAAG
This sequence comes from Acidobacteriota bacterium, assembly GCA_016210935.1. Classification (GTDB taxonomy): domain Bacteria; phylum Acidobacteriota; class Vicinamibacteria; order Vicinamibacterales; family JACQTH01; genus JACQTH01. The sequence continues at coordinate 423 of JACQTH010000087.1, forward strand.
CTCCATTCCTCTATCGGTGTCCACTGGTGGGATCCCCCCGTCCGAGCGTGGGACTCATCACCCCGGAAGTGCACGCTGTTGAGCCCCATGTTCGCGTTGCCTTGCACGACGGGGCATCCTCGGGCGGCGTGCCTGGCGGAGTGGCGGCCGCACTGCGCGAATGCAGTCCCGTCTACGCGTGATCGAATCGGTCCTTGTCATCCGCTTTGACAACGTTTCAGTCACGGCGCTAGAGTACGATTCTCCCTGGCCACCGGAGGTGCACCATGACTTCGGGGCTCTCTCTCCCAGAAGCGCTCTTGCAGCAAATCAGGCGCGACTACGAGGAGCAGCCAGGCCTGCGCCTTACACCCCAACAGGCGCAGCGGCTCTGGGGCCTTGACGGGCCAACGTGCAGGGCGGTGCTCACGGCCTTAGTGGATTCCGGCGTACTTCAGCGGAGCCCGGACGGGCGATTTGTGCGCCGACACTCAGCCGCGTGAGGACGCCCAGGGCGGACAAGTTCGTAGTACCAGTCCCAGTCGGTGCCGGTCCGATAGGCTATAGCCGGTGACGGGCACCACACGGCTTTCGGAGCTCGCCTGGTTGTTTCTGCGACTGGGCGCCACCGCCTTTGGCGGACCCGCCGCGCACATCGCGATGATGGAACACGACGTGGTGCGGCGTCGCGGCTGGCTGACACGCGCCCAGTTTCTCGACTATGTGGGCGCCACGAATCTCATCCCCGGTCCGAACTCTACAGAGCTGGCCATCCACATCGGTCATGCGCGCGGCGGCTGGCCGGGACTCCTCGTCGCCGGCGCGTCGTTCATCATCCCGGCAACGCTGATTGTCGCGATTGCGGCCTGGGCGTACGTTCGGTACGGGACACTGCCCGAAGTCGGCGGTGTCTTATACGGGGTCAAGCCCGTCGTAATCGCGATCATCGCGGAGGCGCTCTGGCGGCTTGGGCAGTCGGCGCTCAAGACCAGAGGACTTTGGGGAGTCGGCCTTGCCGCCGTTGCTGCGGTTGTCGCTGGCGTGCACGAACTCATCGTGCTTGCCGCCGGCGGCATGGGCGTGGCTCTCTTCCACGCGGGTGGGCGGCTCAAGAGAGGGGCGAGTGCCACCATTGCGCTTGTGGCCGGTGTTTCGAGCGGAGGCGGAGCTGCTGCCCTGACGGGTGCCGCGGCGGTAACCGCGACCCCGATTGGCCTCTGGCCGATGTTCCTGATCTTCGCCAAGGTCGGCGCCGTACTGTTCGGCAGCGGCTACGTGCTCCTGGCGTTTCTTCGGGCTGATCTCGTCGAACGCCTCGGCTGGCTGACCGAACAGCAGTTGCTGGATGCCACGGCGATTGGCCAGGTGACGCCAGGTCCTGTCTTTACGACGGCCACCTTCATCGGATACCTGCTTGGTGGCCCCGTGGGCGCCGGCGTCGCCACGGCCGGCATCTTTCTCCCCGCGTTCGTGTTCGCGCTCAGTGGGCCGCTGGTGCCACGGCTGCGACGATCGCCCGCGGCCGGCGCCGCGCTCGATGGCGTGAACGTCGCGTCGCTCGCCTTGATGGCGGTCGTGTCGTGGCAGCTTGGACGAGCCGCACTCATCGATCCGCTCACGATCGCCATCGCGGGGCTCAGTCTGGTGGCGCTCGCGCGCTACAAACTCAACTCGACGTGGCTCATCTTGGGCGGCGGGCTTGTGGGGTTCCTGGCTTTTTGAGGTCCCATCCGGATCGACCGCATCGCGCCCGGTGCAATCCGGCGGAGACGGCTGGGATGCAACCGCGGCGCACCTGCGCCGCCGCGACCATGAATTGTTCAGGTATTCCAGTCAGTGGTCGGCAGCTCAGCTCGCGGGCAAACCGCAAGAGGCGCGTCGTGGAGCACGAGCGTCGCAATCGAGGTCGACGAGCAACTCCAGAGAGTCGCGGAGGCTCACTCTGATCGAAGTTGTGGCAGATCGAGTCCCTGTTCACGTGCCACATGTGAGACGAATTCCCGCACGACATCGGGCAGCGCCTCCGCCACTTTCTGCGCGTATTTCAGCGTCAGTGCGAGCTTCTCCGGATCCACCTCGAGATCGTACGCATGCACGACCATGTGACGGAACCCTCGCAGCTCCTGCAGCGGTTGGCGGAGATTCTCCGGGAACAATGGCGGTCTGACCCCGGAAATCCGAATCGACAGCCGGCGAATCAGCTCGGTGTGCCAGCCCTTTTCGTCGTCGATCGCATTCTCGAAGATCTTGGCGACCCGCAGCGCCATCTGCTCGACGACGTTGTAGAAACGCGCAAGGTGAAAGGCGGCGCTGTCGTAACCGGCCGGCGACGACTCGGCGAACCGTCTCAAGGCCACCTCATACGCCCGTGAAGCCACGAGCTGATCGTCCTGCATCTCATCGGTCAGCGTCTGCAGTTCTAGCAGATCCATGCTTCCCCTTCACGGTGAATCCGATCGCCGAACCGGACGCGCCCGAGCAGCACGATGTCGACAGGGCGTCCGAGGCGCTCCGAGAGCTCCGCCGAGAGCCGCGCGACGCTGATGTTGGCCGGTTCGGTCTCGAGCGCCAGGTCCACGTCCGACGCATCGTTGAACACACCGCGTCGTGTCAGCGAACCGAAAAGGATGACGCGATGCTTCGGGAGCAGTTCCGCAAGCGCACTCCGTAACTTGCGGCGCGTCTCTTCATAGAGCTGCCGGCGCCGCTCGATTCGAGCCCGATCGCGCTGCTGGAGCAGAGTTGGTGGCATGCCTTCGATCAGTCTTGAGTCAGGATAGCATGCCATTGAATTCACCCGAGACCTCCGGGTCGATGCCCCTGGCTGGTACCGCGGGCACGAGTGTGCCTGAAAGGTGGCGGCGATCTCGACCTGGCGATCGCCCGCCGGGACATCTTCGGCAACCAACACAGGCAAGGTGAACGTCATGGTGTCTTTGTAGTAGGTGGTTTCGACGCCGAAGTTCGGATCGAGCGAACGAGATGGCTCCGGCCTGATGATGTCCTTTTCGAGGAGGGAGAACGGTGGCCGCGGTCCGATGCGCAGGCTTGTGGGAACAGGTCGAGGTGAGTCGCGGATCGAGCCTGACGAGCGCCTTGTCGTTGCCGGCATCGCTCTCGATGCGGTGGCTCGCGAGGGTGTCTTCCAC
>JACQTH010000088.1 GCA_016210935.1 Acidobacteriota bacterium
GCATCAGGAGGAGCGCGGAGATCAGCGTGACCGCCCGGAGTCGCAGCACGAACCGGACGAAAGGGAGATAGGCCCAGATCAGGAAGCTGTTGATCGGGTTCTTCTCCACGCGCGCGATCCGGCCGCGGATGAACAGGACCATCAGGTACGGCACGACCAGCACCGACATCAGGGCCGCGAACCCCATCGCGAACGTCTTGGTGAAAGCCAAAGGCCGGAACAACCGGCCTTCCTGGCCTTCGAGCGTGAAGATGGGCAGGAACGAGACCGTGATGATGAGCAGCGAGAAGAAGAGCGGACGACCCACCTCCTGCGCCGCGGCGATCACGATTTCTTGCCGCGACAGCGCAGGACTGAAGTCCTGCGCTACCGCTTCGGTTGCGGTAGCGCACGGCTTCAGCCTTGCGCCTGACGCTCGCTCGAGGTGCTTGTGCGCGTTCTCGATCATGACGATCGCCGCGTCGATCATCGCGCCGATGGCGATCGCAATCCCGCCCAGGCTCATGATGTTCGAGCCGAGATCGATGTAACGCATCGCCACGAACGAGAGCAGGATCGACAGCGGGAGCGTCAGAATCGCGACGAGCGCGCTGCGGAAGTGCCACAGGAACACGACACAGACGAGCGACACGATGATCGCCTCTTCCATCAGCTTTTCGTTGAGGGTCGCGATCGATCGCTCGATCAGATCGGAACGGTCGTACGTCGTGACAAACTCCACGCCTTCGGGCAGCGCCGGCGCGATCCGTTCCGCCACCGCTTTCTTGACGTCCTGGATGACGCCATACGTGTCCACCCCGTAACGGACGACCACGATGCCGCCGGCGACGTCGCCTTCGCCATTCAGCTCGGCGACCCCGCGCCGCATGTCCGGACCCAGATGCACGCGCGCGACGTCCTTGACCAGAATCGGCGTGCCGTCGGGTGTCGCGCCCAGGCTCACCTGCTCGATATCGGCGACGCTCTTGATGTAGCCGCGCCCCCGGACCATGTACTCGCGACCGGTCCACTCGACGACCCGCCCGCCCACGTCGTTGTTGTTCTTGCGGACCGCCATGATGACCATGTCGATCGGCATGTTGTAGGCGAGCAGCGCGTTCGGATCGACCTCGATCTGATACTGCTTCACGTAGCCGCCGACCGGCGCCACCTCCGCGACGCCGGTGACGCTGCGCAACCAGTACTGGACGTACCAATCGTTGAGCGTCCGGAGCCGCGCGAGGTCGTGCCTGCCGGTGCGATCGACGAGCGCATACGTGAAGCCCCAGCCGACGCCGGTCGCGTCAGGCCCGAGCACCGGTTGCACGCCGGCCGGCAGCCGGCCCTGCAACCCGTTCAGGTACTCGAGCACGCGGCTCCGAGCCCAGTAGAGATCGGTCCCGTCCTGGAAGATCACGTAGACGAACGAGACGTCGAAGTACGAGAACCCGCGGACCACCTTGACCTTCGGGGCGGAGACGAGCGCGGTCACGATGGGATAGGTGACCTGATCCTCGACGAGCGTCGGGCTTCGTCCCTCCCAGTTGGCTGTGATGATGACCTGCACGTCCGACAGGTCGGGGATCGCGTCGATGGGTGTCCGGCTGATGGCCCACACCCCGCCGCCGACGATGGCGAGCATCAGGAGCGCGACGATGAATCCGTTCTTGGCGCTGAAGGCGATGAGTTTATTGATGCCCATGCCCCACCATCGACTGCATGGCCGCCTGGAGGTTCGTCTCGGAATCGATCAGAAACTGCGCCGAGGTCACGACCACGTCGCCCTGCGCCAGCCCGCTCGTCACCGGATAGAAGTCATCGACCGGCTGGCCGACCTCAATCGGACGCGGTTCGAAGTACCCGTTCGGATGGGCGAGAAGCACGTAGCGCTTCTCGCCGGTGTCGATCACGGCTTCCTTGGGGATGGCGAGCCGGTGTCCGCCGCCCGTACGGATCGTCACCGTGACGTACGACTCCGGTTTGAACTCGAGCCCCGGATTGCGGAGCTCGACCCGCACCTTGACGCGTCGCGTCATCGGGTCGACGTCCGGGTAGATGTAGCTCAGCTTCCCTTTCCGACCCTTGCTGCCGGGCGCGTACGGAAACGCGATTTCCGCTTCCTGCCCGAGCTTCACGACCGGGAGCTCGTACTCGAAGATCTGCCCGATGACCCAGATCGAGGAGAGATCCGCGATCTTGAAGGCGGCCAGCTCCGGTGTGATGTATTGACCCGCGAAGGCGCTCCGCTCCAGGACGACCCCGGTGAATGGCGAGTACAGCGTCAGCGTCCGGCGGGGCTGACCCGTGCGCTCGAGCTCCTCGATCTGCGCATCGGTGACGTCCCACAATCGGAGTCGCGCGCGGGCGGCCTCGACCAGCGACGCAGCCCCGTCCCGCGTCTCCTGGAACTGGCTGTTGGCCAGCTGCTTGCGCGCCCTGAGCGCGAGCAGATATTCCTGCTGCGTGGCGACCAGCTCCGGGCTGTAGACCGTGAAGAGCGGCTCTCCGCGGTGCACCTGCTTGCCGACGAAGTCGACGGAGACCCGATCGACCCAGCCGGCGATCTTGGTGTGGATCATCGCGACGCGCGTCTCGTCGTACGCGAGGGTGCCGACGGTCCGGATCGTCATCTCGAGCGCGCGATGAGAGACTTCGGCGGTCCGGACCCCGATGAGCTGCTGGCGGGCCGGCGGGATGTAGACCATCTGCGCCGGCGCGGCGCCTTCCTCCCCGGGCTGGCCGGTGGCCGCGGTCGCTTTGGACGCCTGATGCCCCGCGTGCGCGCCGGCATCAGCGGCCCTTCCCTCTTCGACGCTCTGCGCCGGCGACGCCAGCCATCGCTGCGCGCCTATCGTCGACGCGACGCCGACGGCGATTGAGATCGCCGCGACGATCGCGTGCCTGGCGAACGCGCGTCCTGCTGTGTCTTGATTACCTTGGAGCTCGTTCATGGTGATCCTCAATCGCATGGGGTCAGACCCCAGATTCAAACTGCTCAAACGATCTGAGTGCGCACGCATAAGGGGTCTGACCCCCTAGCGGGCCGCCATAACGGGTCTGACCCCCACGGGCTACTCGATCAATGTCAGGCCCACCAGCGGTTCCAGCCGCGCGAGCGCCTGCCGGTGCCTGGCGGTCTGCTCCTCATAGCTCACCTCGTACTCGAGGACTTTCATGAAGTTGGTCAGCACGCTCAGGAAA
>JACQTH010000099.1 GCA_016210935.1 Acidobacteriota bacterium
CGCGGTCGCACCAATCCGGTGCAGGCGCTTGACCGAGTCGAGCACCACGTCGATCTTGCGCTGGGGCGGCATGCTCCTGACTCAGTCCTCGCCAACGCGGGTGCCGCGTTGGGGACCCCGGCTTTGGCCTTGCCGCGGCGCGGCGCGCCGCAGCCGGACTCCGCCTCCGGCCACGGGCCTCAGGCACATGAGGGCGAGCGCCATCAATCCCTCGTCGAGACCGTTACACAGGAGCACGTGATCGAGTGCGACGCCGAAATATGCGGCACAATCCCGCCTGGCGCCTTCATAGCTTGGATACGCGCCGATGTCGCTCGCCGTCAGTGTTCGAAGCGCCTCGAGGACCCGCGGTGAGCAGCCTGCGGTGTTCTCATTGAGATGAAGCCGAAGGCCGCCGGCGACCTCGGCGGGGCGGTGGTAATGTTCGGACATGAGAGCTACAGCCGTACCTGGATTGACCTGGCGTGCGCCTCCAGACCTTCAGCGCGCGCAAGCGCCACAATGGCCGGAGCAATCGATCCCAGCCCGCGTCTCGTCAGGCGTTGCACGGTCGTGACTCGGACGAAGTCGCCGGCGCTCAGCCCCCCGCGGAAGCGGGCGGCTCCCGCCGTCGGCAGCACATGATTCGATCCCGTCGCGTAGTCGCCGGCGGCAGGAGCTGAGAATTCTCCGATGAAGACGGTTCCTGCATGCGTGATCATCCGCGCGACGGCCGCGTTCGGACACCTGACGTGTTCCGGCGCCATCCTGTTGACGATCCCGACCGCCTGCCTCCAATCGCGCGCGACGATGGCGGCTCCTTGCCGCTGCAGTGATTCGGCGACCGTGCCGTCGCTGGCGATCCGATCCATTTCACGCGCGACCATCGTCGCGAACGATCGGCTGGTGGTCACCAGGATCGCGCGGGCATCGGGATCGTGTTCAGCTTGAGCCACGAGATCTGCAGCCGCCCATTCCGGACGGGTGTCAGCCAGGACGACGATCTCGGTCGGTCCGGCGTGCATATCGATCGAACAGTCGCGGGACACGAGCGCTTTGGCTGCCGCGACATAACGGTTGCCCGGCCCCACAATCTTGTCGACCCGTGGAACGGTTTGTGTGCCGTAGGCCAGGGCCGCGACCGCGTGCGCGCCGCCGATGCGAAAGAAACGATCGACGCCGGCGAGAGCCGCCGCCGCCATCACGACGGGCTCCGGACGAGGGCAGGCGGCGATCACTTCCGGCACGCCCGCCACCCGGGCGGGAATGGCGGTCATGAGCAGCGAGGAGGGGAGCGGAAAGCGTCCGCCCGGAACATAGCATCCGACACGCTCCAGCGGGGTGACGCGCTGATCGACACGAACGCCCGGACGCACTTCGAGAGAAAAATTCTTCGGCCGCTGTCGCCGGCAGACCTGCCGCAGGTGGGCGGCGGCCAGCTCCAGGGCGCGCCGGATGTCTGGCGACACACGCCGCGCGAGCTCCCGCCTCTCATCCGGCCCGATTTCCAGGGGGCCTGCCCAGCGATCGAAACGCTTCGTCAAGCGACGAAGCGCCTGGTCGCCGCCGGTCCGCACGGCATCGACGATGGTTTGAACGCGGTGCTCAAGGTCGCGATCGTCACGTGGTGACGGCTCGATGAAGCGCCTCAGGGCCCGTGCGTCCTTCGCGTCGATGATTCTGATCATTTTTGAATGGCGGGGACCCCTGCACCCCGCCAAGCTCCTCGCTTGCGGGGACCCCTACGCCCCGCGCCGCTCGTCGCTCGGGATTCGGGGTTTGGGATTCGGGCGTTGAATGCAATCTCGACATCCGAACCCCGAATCCCGAATCCCAAAGCCCGTTACATTACGATCTTGTTCAACGGGTACTCGACGATGCCCTGCGCCCGCGCGGCCTTCAGCTTCGGAATCAGATCGCGGACCGTCCGCTCCTCGATGATCGTGTTGACGGCCACCCACGTGTCGTCGCTGAGCGGCGAGATGGTGGGACGTTGAAGGGCCGGCAACAGGCTCAGCACGCCGTCGAGATCGTCGCGGCGCACGTTCATCATCAGCCCGACGCGCCCGTGCGCCTCGATCGCCGCCCGCAGCAGCAGCGCCAGGTTGTCGATCTTCGTCCGCTTCCAGCGATCGTCGATCGCGGCCCGATTCGCAATGAGCTGCGTGTTCGATTCCATCACCGTATCGATGACGCGCAGCCGGTTCGCCCGCAGCGTCGATCCCGTTTCGGTCGCCTCGACAATCGCGTCCGCGAGGACCGGCGCTTTCACTTCCGTCGCGCCCCAGGAGAACTCGACATCGACCTCCAGATCCCGCGCCGCGAAATAGGCCCTCGTGACACCGACCAACTCGGTGGCGATTCGCCGGCCGCGCAGATCGGCGGAGCACCGGAACGGCGAGTCGTCCGGCACGGCGAGCACCCACCGCACCTTCCCGAAGCTTTGCTTGGCGTAGATCAGATCCGCGACGCTCACGATCGTGTCGCCGCGCCCCGAGGAGTGCGCGTGCTCGGCGATCCAGTCCTGGCCGGTCAATCCGGCGTCCAGGACGCCGTCGGCGACGTAGCGCGCCATCTCCTGCGCGCGAATCAGCATGCAGGTGATCTCGGGATCGTCAATGACCGGAAAATAGGAGCGCGTGCTGACCAGCAGATCGAAGCCGGCCCGCGCGAAAAGCTGCACGGTGGCGTCCTGGAGCGAGCCTTTCGGGATGCCAAGTTTAAGTGTCATTTTCTAGTTTGTCGTGGGGCCCCACCCCCACGACCTCCCACCGCTCGCTTGCGCTCGCGGCGCTGATTAGCGGCAACGATCCGCTCAGTGAGAGGGAGATCACGAAAAAAGCACGACCGCTGGCCGGTGTGACAGGTCACTCCGTCGCCCAACCGTGTCACCTGCACCAGCAGCGTGTCGTCGTCGCAATCGACCAGCAGCCGCTTGACCGCGAGTCGGTTGCCGGAAGTCGCGCCTTTGGTCCACAACTCCTGCCGCGTTCGGCTGAAGAACGTCGCGAACCCGCTGCGGCGAGTCTCGGCCAGCGCCGCCTCGTTCATGAAGCCCACCATCAGGACCTCGCCGCTCTCAGCGTCCTGCACCACGGCGGGAATCAGTCCATTCAGTTTCGAATAATCCATTGTTTGATGTGTCGTGGGGCCCCACCCCCACGACCTCCCACGGCTCGCTCGCGCTCGCCGCGATGATTCGCAACAACGATCCGCTTGGTGGAGCAACTCCGGGCCCCCCACGACCTCCCGCGGGTCAAGCGCGCGCGCCGCGCTGATTCGCAACAACGATCCGCTTAGTGCGACGTACAAAACAAAAGCCCCGTCAGCGTCTGCTGCGGGGCTGTGGTCGAGCGCTCAGTTGAATCGTTCAGCTCACACACACAGCTCCGCGTCGTGATGATGACGGTGGACGCGATGAGCGTGCCGCGTGAGGCCGGTGAACATCGGACACACAGCCTACGCGAGAACGACGCCGTGTGTCAAATGGATGGGAGTGGCACCCTTGGAGCGTCGAGAATCTCGCGCACCTTCCGGCCGAGAGCGGCTGGCGTGAACGGCTTGTTGAGGAACGGCATCCCCGCTTCGGCCATTCCGCGCTGAAGCATCGATTCGTCGCTGTAGCCGGACATGTACAGCACCTTCAACCCCGGCCGGGTCGTCGTCAGGCGCTGCACGAGATCTTTTCCCGCCATTTCCGGCAGCACGACATCGGTCAAGAGCAGATGGATCGCATTCTTGTACTCGTTCGCCAATTCGACCGCTTCGCTTTCGCGGCTGGCTTCGAGCACCTCATACCCTTGTTGCTTCAACGCCGAACGGACGAATCGGCGCACCTGATCTTCGTCTTCGAGCACCAGAATGGTTTCGTGGCCGGCTTCGATCGGCGCGGCGGCGCGCGCTTCCGGCTTCGGCCCCGGCACGGCGTCGACGGCGGGAAAATACAGGCAGAATTCGGTGCCGTCGCCGGGCGCGCTGGTCACCGTGACATGGCCGCCGCTCTGCTGGACGATGCCGTACACCGTCGCCAGACCGAGACCCGTTCCCTTGCCTTTTTCCTTCGTCGTGAAGAACGGTTCGAAGAGGCGGCTGAGCGTCTGCTGATCCATGCCGCAGCCGGTGACCCGGACGCGCAGAACCACGTAGGGCCCCGGCCGCGACAGCCCGATGCGCCAGGCTTCGGATTTGTCGAACTGGCGATTCTCGGTCCTGATCGAGAGCGTGCCGCCCTGCGGCATGGCGTCTCGCGCGTTGACCGCCAGGTTCATGATCACCTGGGTGAGGTGCCCGGGATCGGCCCGGACG
>JACQTH010000010.1 GCA_016210935.1 Acidobacteriota bacterium
CCTGCGGGAAGTCGAAGCGCTCGCCTCGATCGGGATTCTCGACGGCGTGACGACGAACCCGTCGCTGCTCGCGAAGGAAGGCGGCGATACGCGACAGCTTCTCAAGCAGATCTGCCGCGCGGTTCAGGGCCCGGTGAGCGCCGAAGTCGTCGCCACCGATTCGGCGGCGATGATCCGCGAAGGCCGCGAGCTGGCGGCGATCGACGAGCACATCGTCGTGAAGGTCCCGTTCGGCAAGGAAGGCGTGAAGGCCTGCCGCGCCCTGACCGGGGAGGGGCTTCGCGTCAACGTCACGCTGGTCTTCTCGGCGACGCAGGCGCTGCTGGCGGCGAAGGCGGGCGCGTACTTCGTCAGCCCGTTCGTCGGCCGCCTCGACGACATCGCGACCGACGGGATGGAGCTGATCGAGCAGATCGTGGAGATCTTCGAGAATTACGCCTTCTCCACGGAAGTCCTCGTCGCCAGCGTCCGGCATCCCATCCACATCGTCCGGGCCGCGCGTCTCGGCGCCGACATCTGCACGTGTCCGGCCGCCGTCATCGACGCGATGTTCAGGCATCCGCTGACGGACATCGGTCTGGAAAAGTTCTTGAAGGATTGGGAGAAGGCGCAGGGAGTCAAGGTGTAAAGGCTCCCGGGATTCGGGATTTGGGATTCGGGATTCGTTGGTCGCATTCCACGGATACCCGAACCCCGAATCCCGAACCCCGAACCCCGTGATGAACAAACTCGACACTCTCTCCGACCTCGAACGGCTCGCTGAAGAAGGCGGCGGCGAAGAGCGGCGCCGCCGGCAGCATCAAGCCGGCAAGCTCACGGCCCGCGAGCGGATGGAAGAGCTCTTCGATCGCGGCACCTTCGAAGAGACCGACAAGCTCGTCACCCATCGCTGCCGCGACTTCGGCATGGCCGATCAGATCGTGCCGGGCGACGGCGTGGTCGCGGGACACGGGCGCATCGACGGGCGGCTGGTCTATGGGTTCGCGCAGGACTTCACGGTCTTCGGCGGGTCGCTGTCCGAAACGAACGCGGCCAAGATCGTCAAGATCATGGACCTGGCCGTTCAGGAAGGCGCGCCGATCGTCGGGCTCAACGACTCCGGCGGCGCGCGCATCCAGGAAGGGGTCCTGTCGCTGGCCGGCTACGCCGACATCTTCCTGCGCAACACGCTGGCGTCAGGGGTCGTCCCGCAGATTTCGGCCATCATGGGCCCGTGCGCCGGCGGGGCCGTCTATTCCCCCGCGATCACCGATTTCAACATCATGGTGCGGAACACGAGCTACATGTTCGTGACCGGACCGGATGTGATCAAGACCGTGACGCACGAGGAGGTCACCAAGGAAGAGCTCGGCGGCGCGATGACGCACAACCAGAAGAGCGGCGTCGCGCATTTCGCGGTGGACGACGATCACGAATGCCTCGCCCTCATTCGCGAGCTGGTGTCGTTCCTCCCGTCGAACAATCTCGACGATCCGCCGAGGCTCGAGTCCTCCGACCCTGCGGATCGCGCAGACGAGGCGCTCGATCGACTCGTTCCCGAGTCGCCGAACCAGCCGTACGACATGCTCGATCTGATTCAGCTCGTCGTCGACGAAGGCCACTTCCTCGAGGTGCATCGCCACTGGGCGCCAAACATCATCGTGGGGTTCGCGCGACTGGCCGGCCGGCCGGTGGCCATCGTCGCGAATCAGCCTGCTCATCTCGCCGGGACGCTCGACATCGACGCGTCGGTCAAGGGTGCGCGGTTCGTGCGCTTCTGCGACGCGTTCAACATCCCGCTGGTGACGTTCGAGGACGTGCCGGGATTCCTTCCCGGCACGGTGCAGGAATGGGGCGGCATCATCCGGCATGGGGCGAAGCTGCTCTATGCGTTCGCCGAGGCGACCGTTCCGAAAGTGACCGTCATCACGCGCAAGGCCTACGGCGGCGCGTACTGCGTCATGGCGAGCAAGCACATCCGAACAGACTTCAACTACGCCTGGCCGTCAGCCGAGATTGCGGTGATGGGACCCGAGGGCGCCGTCAACATCCTGTATCGCCGCGAGCTGGACGCGGCGGGACACGCCGAGAGGCTGCGCGCGGAAAAGGTCGCTGAGTTTCGCGAGAAATTCGCGAATCCGTACATTGCCGCCGGCCGCGGGTTCATCGACGAGGTCATCCAGCCGCGGCAGACGCGCCGCAAGCTGATTTCCGCGCTCGCGACGCTCGACGGCAAGCGCGCCAAGAACCCGCCCCGGAAGCACGGGAATATCCCGCTGTAAAGACTTGGGAGTGCGGCAGCGCAGATTCCGCCTCGCGCATGAGCGTCTCCAGGCGGGTCCGCAGCGTCCTTCTAGAGTTAAATTAAGCGCACAGCGAAGACACTGGCCAAGGCGGCAAGGCCATGGAGGGGGATCGTCCATGAACGACGATCGGACATTCCAGATCGTCCTCATCGTTGGCGCCATGATTGTCTTTCCAGTCATGGCCTACTACCGTCTCAGATCACAGGCGACAGGTGAAAAACTCGACCGGTGGCAGGAAGGCCCCTTCATCCTGTTCACGTTGCGGCCCATCGGCGTGGCCGCCATGCTGGGACTTCTCGCGTTCATGATCGATCCGTCATGGATGGCATGGCCGTCGGTTCGTCTGCCAGCATGGCTGCGGTGGATCGGAGCTGGCTTGGGCGTACCGGCCGCCGGCCTGCTGATCTGGACCGTTCGCCACTTGGGGCCGAACCTCACGGACACAGTCGTCACCAGGCGAAAGCACACCCTCGTCACCAGCGGCCCGTATCGCTGGGTTCGCCACCCGTTCTACGACGCCGCAGGGTTGGCCGTCCTGGCGGACTCGTTGACCGCGGCCAACTGGTTCCTTTTCTTGACCGGCGGTTTGGCGTTCGCCCTGATGATCGTCCGCACGAGGACGGAAGAAAGGCACTTGCTCGCGCGTTTTGGCGAGTCCTATCGAGCATACATGTGGCGCACGGGGCGCTTTGTGCCCACAATTCGGGAACAACGAGGCGGCACTCCCACGCGCGCGTGACGCTGTCGGGCCGCGCGACGCATCGGGCAGCACGGCTCAAAGCCCGCGCACCCGCGCCGCCCGACGCGCGGCCAGGGAGATCGCACTCTTTGTGGAAATGCAGGATGCCGACTGAGCTCGATCCGGACGGCGCGGAATCCACTGCGCTCTTGCAAGCCGCACAGTTCAGGCAGGCGCGAGTGTTGGAGGTCGGCTCGGGAGACGGTCGCCTCGCATTTCGCTATGCAATGGCCTCGGCGTCTGTCGTCGGCATCGAGCCCGACGCGACGCAGATGACGTTGGCCCGTCGCGCCTGTCCCGTCTCCCTTCAAAGACGCGTCAGCTTCGTGCAGGCCACGGCATTGGCGTTGCCGTTTCGGAGCGCCACCTTCGACATCGCCGTCCTC
>JACQTH010000116.1 GCA_016210935.1 Acidobacteriota bacterium
CATCGTCGACCGTAACGGGAGCGGAGGTCTTATCGGTCATTGTTTGAATGGCGGGGACTCCGCGCATCCGCGAGATCCCAGCGAATTCGACCTGGTTCGCACGAACGGCAGCACTCCGCCAAGCTCCTCGCTTGCGGGGACCCGCGCATCCGCGCGGTAGTTGCGAATTCAAGCCGGGTCCCCCGCACGGCCCTACGCCCCGCGCCGCTCGTCGCGTGGACCAACGCGCGAATTCTACCCCAACCCACAGGGCTCGCGGCGGCGAGCCGTCATATAGATTGTGGTTGAGGCCGGAGAATGACGGACACCCGGCCCGGGCATACGCCCGGGCCGAGCCCAACTGCCGAGACTTACCTGCTGGAAAAATCGAGGAAGAGCGAGCTCGTCGGGTGGCGCTGCGCCTGGAGGCGCGCACGCTCCTGCGCGACTTCGCGGGCTTCCTCGCAGTCCTTGCAGCGGACCGCGAAGGGCAATGCCCGCAGACGCCGCTCGGAAATCTCGGCGCCGCACTCGAAGCAGTTGCCGTAGGTCCCTTCCTCGAGCCGCGTGAGAGCCTCATTAATCTTGTTGAGGGTCTCCGCCTTCATCTGGATGAGCGCGAACTCGATATCTTCCTGGATATCGGCTTCCGAGCTTTCGCCTGCATCCAGGACGTCGGACGCCTTGGCGATGTTCCCGTCCGCGCGGACATCGCGGATTTTCTCCTGAACTTCGCTCAGCATCTCGCGCTTGCGCTCTTCCAGGATCCGCTTGAGATCGTCATACCGCGATTCATTCATCGGGGCCGCCCGCTCGGACGCCACCGCAACCTTTTTTGCTGTCGCTTTCATGATGCCAGCCGCTCCCTTCCGGCCTGATCTGGCAGTCGGTATCGCGCCATATTAGCGCATAACTGCATGCAAAACAACTGCCAGCGTGAAAAGCTTACGATTTGTGACGGAACGCGTGCGAAGGATGAAGCGGTCGTGCTACAGAGGCGCGCGTATGTGGGCGTCTTGCGGTGACCGTGTCCGGCCGCGTCCCGTCAGAAACAGCACATCTGACTCATGATCAACCAGTTACATTTCTGTTCCCATCTGGCCAGGGCGCTGAAGCGTTTCGTCGCCTTTTTAGACGCCAGCCGCGGGAATTCGGTTCGGCGGGGCGGCCAAGTGTGGGGGCGATACGGCGGGTGTCGCGTCCGAGGGACAGTGGGTTCAAGGGGACAGTCCCCGTGAACCTGCCTCAATCAGTCCGCATTCCGCAATCGCCAATCCGCCATTCTGACCACGCTGTCAGGCCGGCTGAATTCGTCGAGCAGCCGGCGGAAGCGCGGGGCGTAAATCAGGTCGTACGTGTCTTCGCGCCCCGGAAACAGCCGCAGGATGTTCTCGCGGGCGGCGGCCACGAGCTCCTCCGCTTCCGCGCGGCGCGGCTGGTTCTGCATGATGACCTGGGACGTGAAGTCCACGATGAAGCGGACGCGGCGGGCTCGCCTGGCTTCCTCCCGCAGGGCCTCGGGCGTTGGCGACGGATCGGTCATTGGAGGAACCGCTGGGGAATCGACGCGTTCGGCAGGATGCCGCGCTCGATCAGCAGCTCGCCGTCGCGACGGCTGCCTGTCCGAATCCACTTTTCGTAGAGCCGAAGCAGATCGTTGTTCGACGAGATGCCGCTGCGCTCGCTGACCTCGCTCAGCACGTCGACGAAGGCGGTGAACTTCTCAGCGAGCTCGGCGAAGATGCGGCTGACGCGCTGCGATTCCTGTCGACTGAGCTCTTCGTACGCATAGCCGCCAAGACTGATGTAGTAGTCCAGATCGACGAGCCTGCGGTTCAAGCTCTCGGAAAAAAACCCCGAGATGAAGAGCGACGCGTCTCCCACCTGACGAAGACCGGCGCGCTGCGTGGCGCCACCGCTCTGCAGCGCTCGCCCGAGCTGCAGCGACAGCGGTTCGGAATCGAACGGCTTTCCCTCATCGAGCTGAACGAACCCGGCCAGCAGGTTGACGACGTAAAACCGCGTCAGTTCTTCGGATTCGACGCGCTGGCGCTCGACGGCTCCTTCCACCAGCTCCCGGAAATACTCTATCGGCGTTTCGGCACGGATCAACGGATTCGTCATGCACCCTTCCGCACGAAGTTTGAATGGCGGGGACCCCTGCACATCCGCACGAGCCCGGCGAATTCGAGCCGGTTCCCACGAACGGCCGCACCCCGCCAAGCCTCGCCCTCGCGGGGACCCGCGCATCCGCTCGAATCGTCAAATTTCGAGCCGGATGTCGCGAACGGCTCTACGCCCCGCTCCGGGCTTCGGCGATGCAACCCCGCCGTCCAATCCGCTTCCAGGCGGACCCTGCGAAGGGGATTGCAAGTCCTGTTCCGATGAAATGTGGCGTTTTCGCGCTGATTATAGGAGGTCGCGCAGTCTCGGGCAACGAAGTTTGAATGGCGGGGACCCCGCGCATCCGCACGAGCCCGAATTCGAGCCGGTTCCCACGGCCGGCCGCACCCTGCCAAGCTCCTCGAGCATTGATGTAAGGGGGCCCCGATGCCCCGCTCCGCTCGTCGCGTTTGACGCTCTGTGGCGGCTATGCGAAGCTCGTACGTGCTCTGTCCTCTCTGTCAGACACGAAAGGCGCGCCGACACTGCCCGGCGCTCGGCCGACAGATCTGTTCCGTCTGCTGCGGCACCAAGCGGCTGACGGAGATCGCCTGTCCGTCGGACTGCGTGTATCTCGCGAGCGCGAAGGCGCATCCGGCGGCCTTGCTGAAGCGGCAACGCGAGCGGGATGGGTCGGCGATCCTGCGGCTGCTTCACGGTCTCACCGAAACGCAGTACCACCTCTTTTTGTTCCTGCTTCCGGTCGTCGCGCGGCAGCGCGGCGTCGATCTGGTCGCCGTGAGCGACGACGACATCGCGGACGGCGCGGCGTCGCTGGCGGCGACGTATGAGACCGCTTCCCGCGGCGTCATCTACGAACATCGGGCGACCACCCTGCCGGCGCAGCGGTTCGCCACAGCGGTCGCCGAACATCTGAAGGAGCCGCTGAAGAACGCGCCCTCGTCGCTCGAGCGTGACCTGGCGATCGTCCTCAGGCGTCTCGAGCGCGCCGCACGAGACGTCCGGAAGGCGCTCGGCGAGGGCCACACCGCGTTCCTCGATCTGGCAGGGCGCCTCGCCTCGCCGGAACACGTCACCTCGCCGGAGGAAATGCGCAGCGAGCCGAGGTTAATCGTCCCCGGATCGTAACCCTCCACTCTTCGTAGCTCCGCCTGATCTTCCGGCTAAAGCCGGAAGCCACGAGGAAAACGAGCGCCGGAGGCCACCAGGCCAGCCCGTTCTCGTGGCTTCCGCCTTCAGGCGGAAGATGAGCGGGAATCGATGGCCAATTGCCGGATTCAAGGATTTGGTAAACAATTGTCCGATTTTCGATTGTCAAATCTCTCAATCAGTTAATTACCCGATGTTCAAATCACCAAATCTCAAACGTTGCGCTGCGGCATGGCTTGCCATCACCGTAACGGCCTCCGTCCTCAGCTCCGCCGATCAGACCGCGACGCCCGCGCCAAAAACCGTGCTGGTCGATCCGGCCAGACCGGGACGCGATCCGAAGCAGCCGATCGACGAGGAGTACACGAAAAAGATAAAGGAGTACACGACGGAGACGTTTTTTCTCTCGCCGCTGGTCGACTATCTGCCCGCGTCACGAACCGTCCCGACGCCGAAGGCGACGCTCGGCGACATCGCGGGCGCGCCCGGGAAGCTGCCGTACTCCAAAGAGGTCTACGAGTACATGCGGCTGCTCGCGAAGTCGACGCCGCGCGTGAAGGTCTTCAACATCGGCACCACCGAAGAGGGCCGTGAGATGATCGCCGTGGCGGTGGCCTCGGATGCCCTCATGGCCAGGCTGGACGCCAACAAGCTGGATCTCGCGAAGCTCGCGGATCCGCGCACGATCAACATGGATGATGCGCAGGCCGACGGGATCGCGCGGCGCGCGGCGCCGGTCTACTACATCACCGGCACGATCCACTCGCCGGAGGCTGGTGCGCCAACCGCGCTGATGGAGCTGGCCTATCGCCTGGCGGTCGACGAGAGCCCCTACGTCCGCCACATCCGCGACCACGTCATCACGCTCATCACACCGATCGTCGAGGTCGACGGTCGCGACCGCGTGGTCGATCTCTATCGATGGCGCAAAGCACACCCGGGGCAGACGGCGCCCGGCCTGATCTATTGGGGCAAGTACGTGGCGCACGACAACAACCGCGACGCCATGGCGCTGACGCTCAAGCTCTCGCAGAACGTGCTGAACACCTATCTCGACTGGAAGGCGCAGGTCCTGCACGACCTGCACGAGTCGGTGCCGTATCTCTACGACAACACGATCGGAGACGGCCCGTACAACGCCTGGATCGATCCGTTGCTGGCGAACGAGTGGCAGCTGATCGGCTGGCACAACGTGAACGAGATGACGCGCCTCGGCATGCCCGGCGTCTTCGCGTTCGGCACGTTCGATACGTGGTCCCCCGGGTACCTGATGTTCATGGCGGCGACCCACAACGGCATCAGCCGGTTGTACGAAACGTTTGGCAACGGGGGCAGCGCCGACACCGAAGAGCGAACCCTCACGCCGGAGCAGACGGCGCGGACGTGGTACCGACAGAACCCGCCGCTTCCCCGGGCCAAGTGGTCGCTGCGCAACAACAACAATTACGAGCAGACCGGGCTCCTGATTTCGTTGAACTACCTCGCGAGCAACAAGCTGTACTTCCTGCGGAACTTCTTCGAGAAGAGCAAGCGATCGATTCTGAAGGCCCGGACGGAAGGACCAGCGGCCTACGTGCTGCCCGCCAGCGAGGCCCGGCCCGGCGCCCAGGCGGAGCTGCTGCGCATCCTGCAGAAGCAGGCCGTCGAAATCTCGCGCGCCGATGCGTCGTTCACCGTGCAGGTGCCGGTCCGCCGACCGGCGGGTGGTGGGCGCGGTGGCCAAGCGGCCGAGGACCCTTCGCCTGACCGCCAGGGCGAGGTGCCGCCGAAATCACCACGCCCTCCTGAGAGCGAGCCTCGCGAGTTTCCGGCGGGCAGCTACATTGTCCGGATGGATCAGCCGTACTCACGGATCGCCGACGCGCTGCTCGATTACCAGTACTGGGCACCGAACGATCCGCAGCGGAGACCGTACGACGACACCGGCTGGACCTTCCCGGAGGCGTTTGGCATTCAGGCCATTCGGGTCATGGAGACGAAGATCCTCGACGCGCCGATGCGGCCCGTCACAGGCGAAGTCCGGGCGCCGGGTGGCCTTCAGTCCGCCACCACGTCGAACGGCGACGGTCCCTCGACGGCGCTCGGGGCAGGCGGGTCGAGTGTGCCCGCTGCCACGACCATGTTCGCGATCAACCACAACGCGGACAACGCCCTCATCACGCTGCGTTACAGATTCAAGGACGCGGATTTCCAGATTGCCGAAGAGCCGTTCGAAGCGAGCGGCACGAAGTTCAACCGCGGCTCGTTCATCATTCACAACGTGAGTCAGGTGGATCTGCAGAAGGCTGTCGCCGAGCTGGGTCTCAAGGCTTATCCGCTCCCGGCCGCTCCAAGCGTCAAGACGCACCCGGCACGCGCCGCGCGCATCGCGATCATGCACACCTGGATCAGCACCCAGTCGGAGGGGTGGTGGCGGCAGGCATTCGACTTCAACGGTGTGCCCTTCGAGTACATCAGCGTGCAGGACGTCGCGAAGGATCCGAATCTCAACGCCAGGTACGACGTCATCATCTTCGGGCCTGGGGGCGGAGCGGCTCAGACCGTGGTCGAGGGGATGCCGATGTGGCGGAATCCGATGCCATGGAAGAACACCGCGGAGACGCCGAACCTCGCCACGGTGGCGGAAACCGACGACATCAGGCCGGGGCTCGGATGGCAGGGCGTCCAGAACCTGCAGACGTTCGTCCGGAACGGTGGGGTCTACATGGCCGCGACGACCAGCGCCGATTTCGCGATTCAGTACGGTCTCACCCACGGCGTCAGCCTCAATCGCCCCACCTCGTCGCGCGTGGTCGGTTCGCTGCTGCGATCCAGACTCGTCGACGAGACGAGCCCCATCGTGTACGGCATTCCCGATAATCTGGCGGTGTACAGTGGCGGCGGCGAGTACTTCACCGTCAGCGCCACGGTGGGCCGCGGGGGCGGAGGTGGCGGGGGGGCCGGCGCGGCAGGAGGTGGACGCGGCGGTGGGCCGTCACGTGCCACCGGACGCGGGACGCCGGATGACGTCGATACGCCTCAGGGGCGGCCGGCGCTCGATCCGCGGTTCGAGCGACCGACGCCACCCACGGTCCGGCCGTGGCAGTACGCGCTGCCCACCGATGAGCAGCTCCGGACACCGCTGAACATCACGCCGCCCGAATTCCGCCCGCGTGTAGCGCTGCGGTTCGCCGACCAGAATGAGCTCCTCGTGTCGGGGCTGCTCGACGGAGGGGGCGAAATCGCGCAGCGCGCCGCCGTGGTGGACGTGCCGGTCGACAAAGGCCACGTCGTGCTCTTCGCCCACAACCCGATCTGGCGCGGCGAGACGATCGGGAGCTACTTCATGGTGTTCAATGCGATTCTGAATTTCGACCACTTGAACGCGGGAAGAAAGCTGGATCCGAAATGACGTGTTATACTTTTCTCTTTTTTGTCCGCGTCAGGAGAACTCCATGGCAAGGCGCTGCGAGATTTGCGGGAAAGGTCCGGTCGTCGGCCGCCAGGTGAGCCACGCGCATAACGTGTCGCCCCGCCGGTTCGAGCCGAATCTTCAGACGGTTCGGGCAATGGTGAACGGGGGCATCAAACGGCTGCGCGTCTGCACGCGCTGCCTGCGTTCGGGCAGGGTGACCAAGGCCGCCTAAGGCTTTTTAGCCGAGAGCTGAAAGCTGATAGCTTTCTCATGCGCGAAGCGATCTCGACCACGGGCGCGCCACAGGCGATCGGGCCGTACTCCCAGGCGATTCGGGCCGGAAGCTTTCTGTTCGTGTCAGGCCAGATTCCGCTCGACCCGGTCACGGGATCGATCGTCGACGGCGATGTCGCCGACCAGACACGCCGGGTGCTCGACAATGTCGGGGCGATCCTCAAAGCCGCGGGCGCCACCTACGACAACGTGGTCAGGACCACGGTCTTCCTCGCCGACATGAACGATTTCGCGGCGATGAACCAGGTGTACGCGACCTACTTCCCCACCCAGGCCCCGGCGCGATCGACGGTGCAGGCCGCGAGGCTGCCGAAAGACGCGCGGATCGAGATTGACGTCATAGCTGTTGTGTGAAGCTGCCGGGAGTCGGGATTTGGGATTCGGGATTCGTAAGTGTTTCCGGATATAACCTCCGAATCCCGAATCCCGAACCCCGAATCCCGAATCCCCTGACTCCTCGGTACTACTACCTCGCCGCCCGCTCCACCGCCAGCACCCCCGCCACGGACTTCAACGACTTCATCACCTTCTCGAGGTGCTTCAAATCGTTGATCTCGACCGTCATGTTGATGCGGCCGCGG
>JACQTH010000117.1 GCA_016210935.1 Acidobacteriota bacterium
ACAGGGTGTTGAAATCTCCTGAAACCCATGTCCACGGGCGCTGTTCCCGCGTGCCTTCTCCTTATGTGCAGCGGCTGGGTCGTTGCCCACAGCGCTGTGCGGGCGGCAGGCTCGTCGCAGGAGGCACCTCCCCGCGTCAGTGAAGCGCCACCGGCCGCAGCCGGAGCTGCCCTCGCGAAGTATTGCTTCGCCTGCCATAACCAACGCCTCCGGACCGGAGGCCTCGCGCTCGACACGCTGGACGTCACGAAGCCTCACGCCAACGCGGAGCTCTGGGAGCGCGTCATCGCCAAACTTCGTGCCCGGTCGATGCCGCCATCAAGAGCGCTGCGCCCCGACGCAGCCACCTATCAGGCCCTCATGAGTTGGCTCGAATCTGACATCGACCGATCGTGGGACGCCGCTCCGGATCCGGGACGCCCCAACGCGGTGCACCGCCTCAATCGATCGGAATACACCAACGCCATTCGCGACCTGCTCGCGCTCGACGTCGATGTCAGATCGCTCCTCCCTGGAGACGAAACCGCCGACGGCAGCTTTGACAATTTCGCGGATGTTCTGACGATTTCCACGGCCCACCTGGAGCGCTATCTCTCGGTGGCGCGGCAGGTCACACGCCTGGCGGTGGGTCTGCCGCCGCCTTCGCCGGCGCTCCAGACCTTCGAGATTCCCTTGCACGTCGTGCAGGACGAGCGGCAGAGCGAAGACCTGCCGTTCGGATCCCGAGGCGGGATCGCGGTCCGCTATCACTTCCCTATCGACGGCGAGTACCTGATTAAAGTTCGTCTGCGGCGCCAGTATCAGGACTATGTCATGGGAATGGGCTGGCCGCAGCAGCTCGACGTGCGTCTCGACGGCACGCTGGTGAAACGGTTCACCGTCGGCGGGGCGGCGCCCGGCCGGCCCGCGGCGGCGAGCTATGCCGGCGATGGCGAACCGGGGTTTGCCGGCGCGCCGGAATGGGAAAGATACATGCAGATCGAGGCCGATGCCGGACTCGAGGTCCGCGTGCCGGTTCCGGCGGGCCTTCACACGGTCGGCGTCTCGTTTGTCCGCGAGCTGTGGGAGGCCGAAGGGCTGCCGCAGCCGGTGCAGCGAGGCCGGGTCCTGACGAACGATCAGATCTACATGGGATATGCGAGCGTCGGGTCGGTGCAGATCGGCGGCCCATACAAGATTGCCGGGGCGGCCAAGGACACTCCAAGCCGCCGAGCGATTTTCGTCTGCGATCCGCGCCCCTCGACCGTGGTCGCTTCACGTCTGCGCGTGGCCAGGGGCCAGGACGAAACCGAGGCGTGCGCGAGCAGAATTCTCATGCGAATCGCACGGCTGGCCTATCGACGGCCAGTAACGGAGGCGGATCGACGAACGCTGCTCGAGTTTTTCTCGCTCGGCCGCCGTGATGGCGGAAGCTTCGATTCCGGGATTCAGTTCGCACTCGAACGGATGCTGGTCGATCCGGATTTCCTGCTGCGGATCACTCGCACGCCTGCCTCTCAAATGGTGCAGCCGGAGCGGCCGTATGCCTTGACCGATCTCGAACTCGCCTCCCGGCTGTCGTTCTTCCTGTGGGGCAGCATTCCGGACGCTGAGCTGCTCGCGACGGCGGAAACCGGAGAGCTGACGCGGCCGGCGGTCCTGGCGAACCAGGTTCGCCGGATGCTCGCCGATCCCCGCGTGGCCAGGTCACTCGTCGACGATTTCGCCGCGCAGTGGCTGAACCTGCGCCGCCTGAGCGAAGTGGTGGTGCACCCGGACTTCTACCCGACGTTCGATGAAAGCCTGCTCCAGGCGTTCGAGCAGGAAACGAAGCTGTTCGTGGCCAGCACGCTGCGCGAGGATCGCAGCGTCCTCGATCTGCTTCGTGCCGATTACACGTTCGTGAACGAGCGCCTGGCCCGTCACTACGGGATTCCGGGCGTGTACGGCAACCGCTTCCGGCGCGTGCCGCTGCCGGACCGCGAGCAGCGCGGCGGCCTGCTGGCGCACGGCTCGATCCTGGCGACGACGTCGTATCCGGATCGGACCTCCCCGGTGCTGCGCGGCA
>JACQTH010000118.1 GCA_016210935.1 Acidobacteriota bacterium
CCGGCCAGCTCGTCGCCGGGCAGGATCTCGAGCTCGCGGGCAATCCCGCGGGGCGGCCTGGCGCGAATGCGATGTGGGGCGTTCGCCAGCAAGCCACGTCTATCGTCAGCGCGTGAGCATCACGCCGAGTATTCCAGAAAGACCAGCAATGATCGCCACCAGGATCGAGACCTGTAAAGTAACGAAAGTTGAGAACCTGCCTTCGAGCGCTTCGAATCTCCTGTCTACAGCGTCGAAGCGTCGGTCGACCTTTTGATCCAGTGCCGAGACTCGCTGGTCGACCGCCAGGATCAGCTCCCGCAACTCGCCGAAGGTCCGCGACTGTTCCTCCACCCGGCCCTCGATGTACGAAACCCGCTCTTGCAGCGCGCCCATTCGAGCCGCTCCCTCAGGATAGCGTCGTCGTCGACGACGAGTAAAGGACCGACGCCATTTGGCAGAGCACACCGGATGCCATTTGGAAATCACGCGAGAAATAGCGTGTTTTCGGGGGAACAGCGTTCCTTTTGGCCGGCAAGTACGCAGATTCTGCGATCCAAACGGCGGCGCCTGGTGGCAAAAATCGCCACTGGCAGTATAGGTAGTACTCCGTCCCGATCGTGAGGAACTATGGTCGGTTTATCAGCGGAGCCGAATCTTCATAATCGGAGGCGCATCCAGGCCACACGCTGTGAACCGCTTACGGAGCCGTC
Organism: Acidobacteriota bacterium; assembly: GCA_016210935.1. Taxonomy (GTDB): domain Bacteria; phylum Acidobacteriota; class Vicinamibacteria; order Vicinamibacterales; family JACQTH01; genus JACQTH01. The sequence continues at coordinate 693 of JACQTH010000118.1, forward strand.
TCGCCGCCCGCGTGAAGCAGTTGCGGCGGGCGCACCGGCTGACGCAGGAGCAGCTCGCCGAGCGCGCGGGTCTCAGCTACAAGTTCGTCGGCGAAATCGAACGCGGCACCGGGAATCCTTCGCTCGAGACGCTCGAAAAGCTGTCGGACGCCTTCGAGATCGACATCAACGAGCTGTTCGGCCGCCCGGATCGCGCCGCGACACCCAAGGAGCTGTACGCGCTGACCGCGAAAGAATTCCAGATGGTTCGCGAGGCGCTGCAGTCGGCCGACCGCGTGTTCGGGCACGTGGAGCGGACCGTGTCATACGGCGGGCGGCGGCGGAAGTCAGGAAGCTAGCCGTGCTTGAACGGCCAGAGCGAAGCGGAGCTAGTCGGTTTGAGACGGAGCTTCGCTAGAGCGGCCAATGGCGGGGCACTTTCACCACATACGTGCCCGCAATCTTGTCGTGCCACGCCTGCCGCTCGGGATCCCGGAGGATCCAGAAGCATCCGATGCCCAGCACGGCCAGCGAGAAGATGCTCGACAAACCGCGCACGAGCGCATCGGCGAAGCTCAGAGGCGCGCCATCCACGCGCACCACGCGCAGCTGACAAATAATCCCGCCGACCGTCGTCGCCTTCCACGTCCAGAAGCCGACGTGGTAGGCGAGCAGCAGCAGAAAGAACGCGCTGTCGCGGATCGTGGCGCCACCCAGGTCGAGAATCTGCTGGGCGACCAGGATGAGAATGATGTCGAGCACGAATGCCGCCAGCCGATCGCGAAACAGCGCCCGCGGGAACGATGCGAGATCCGACTCCAATTCCGGAGGCGCGCTTGCGACGGGCGGCCCGTAGGAGTTCGACGGCCTTTCCGGAGCTTCGGTGATCGGAGGTGGCCTATGGTTCTGCGGCCCCACAAATGAAGCCTCAGCGGCCGCGGCCGGCCCCGGCACACCGGCTTCACTTACGGGCGCGCGTTCACGAAATCGGAATTTTCGCCTGGCAGGAGCGGGGTTCTCCTGGCGGTAGCCCGCGATGAACGCGAGTGCCGCAGCCCCGAGTCCGGCGACACCAAGCAGCGTCCACACGACCAACCCCAAAAAAGGAACCATGTAGGCCACGGTGATCACGGCGGACCCGACGGCGAACGACCGCAGGGATTGCCACCGACTGTCGGCTGATTCCTGGGGGACGGCTCGCCGCCCGATCGATCGGGCCGCCGCGACTTTGCCGATGATGGCGGCGACGACGAGCGCGCACAGCACGAACGGCACCACCGCTATCCCGATCACCGAGACCGTGAGGAGCGCGCACACCGGACCGGTGAGCAGCAGGACCAGGAGGCCGACCAGGAATGACGTCAACGGTGTGCCGCCAAGCGCGGCGGCCGTGACTCGAACCGGCTCCTCGAAGACCAGATTGATCGCGAGATACACCAGGAAAAAGACCCCGGCGACGCCCCAGACCCACGGCAGATCCGGGACGATCGGGCGGCCCCACAGGAGGCCGCGCGTAATCCAGGGAACGATGACCTCCAAACGTCCGCCAAGAGCCGCCGGTCCCACAACGATGTACTCGCCTCCCGGCGCGAAGCTGTCCGGCGCGGCGAGCCGTCCGCCGATGACCACGAAATCATCGCCAACGAACGCGCCCTCTGCGACCGCGCCTGTGCCCCCGATGACGACGACCGCGCCGTCGACGGCCGCTGTGCTCGACAGTCGCGCGTTGCCGAACCACACGACGACGTTGCGGTTGACCCGGCCTTCGACGGTGACGTCGCCGAACACCATCAGGACCTCGCGAACGGCGTCGCCAGGCCTGACCGTGTAATCGAGGCCCACGCGCAGCACCGGACGTCTCCACGAATCGAAATCGCCCTGCGCGTGCGCGCTCAGGACCGTGGGAACGGCCATCACACCGGCAAGCACCAGGGTCATGCTTGCCACGCGTCCACCTGTCGCGGTGCGCGTAGTGGTAGTGCCCGGCTTTCGCCGGGCCCTCAGAAATCGCATCATCGCTGGACTGCCCTCTCGAACATCACGCGGCCCAACGCCGCGCCGAACACCGCGCATGCGGCGCACATCAGCATCACAGCGGCGCACGCATAGACAACCAGGGGCTCGACGGTGTGCCACGCCACGCGCGCGGCCGTCGTCGCGAGCGACAACCGCTCGCCAAGGTTCGCGATGCCGGGGACGACGACGGTCGAAGCGCGCCACATCACGAGCTCCGATGCCTCACCCGACCCCAACAGCCACACGAGGCCGGTCACCACGACCCCCAGCAGCAGGCTGGAGGCCACCTGCCACTCGATGGGCCAGGAGAACCACGCGCGCGTGTACCACGGACGCTCTCTCCACTGCCGAACCGCGGCAAGCACCCGGGGCAGCAGCGTGTGCGGCGCGCGCGGTGCCGGCAGGCGCCGGAGGTGCGCGCTCACGACACGTTCCAGATCACCGGGATTCATAAGGCGCCGTATAGCGGTCCAGCCATCGTCTGAGCGCATCGCGGCCGCGGTGGATGTCCGTCTTCACCTTGCCGACCGAGACACCCAGGGTGGCAGCGATGGCGGCGTAGCTCAGATCCTCGAAATGAAACAACACGAGCGGGATGCGCTGGTGGTCGGGCAGCGCGCGCAGCGCGGCTTCCAGCCGCTCGCGCAATTCGTCCTGCGCGACGCTGGATGCCGGCGGGGCTTCGCGAATCGGCGCGTCGAGCTCGCTGAAGAACTGCCAGCGCGCGCGGTAACGCGAGAGGTGGTTCAGGCAGGCATTGCGGGTGACGGTCTTGAGCCAGCCGGCCGCCGCGGGACTCGCACCGACCCGATCGAACCGCTGGAACGCGCGGAGAAAGACGGTCTGCGCCACGTCCTCGGCCTCGGACGGGTTTCCCAGGAGCCGAACCGCCGTCGCAAACACCATGTCCTGGTACTTGCGCACGAACGCCTCGAACTCGGGAGCGTCGCTCATGCGCGCCCGCCTCCGCTCTTCGAGCTTCGGCGTGGCCTCGCCGCCCGCCTGCGCGCGGAGCGCTTCGGCGTGGCCTCGCCGTAGCCTTGGCGAAGGCGGGTAGCCTTGGCGAAGGCGCGGGTAACAGGAGTCCCCGGCTCTGGCTGCGTGGCTCCTCCCTCATATGGGAAAGAACCCTGTTGGGGGGGAAAAAGTTTCATGAAAAACGAAAGGGCCGGGAAAGCCCGCCCACCGTCTTCCGCCTAAAGGCGGAAGCCACGTACGCAGGCGGAAGCCACGAGGGAGTTTTTGTTCGACGAAGCTCCTACTGCGCCGCAGCCTGCTCCTTGAGCCAGGCCTCGAACTGCTCGCGCGTCTGGATGGTGACGAACCCGCGCATCCGGTAGTGCCCGAGACCGCACAACTGCGAGCACGCGATCTCCCAGCTTTCCCCCTCCGGGGTCAGCATCGTCGGCTGGAACCAGACCGGGATCGTCATGCCGGGATTCGCGTCCTGCTTCACGCGGAAATACGGCAAGCCGAAGCTGTGGATAACGTCCTTGCTGCTCAAATGGACGATGACGGGCCGGTCAATCGGCAGGTTCAACTGGTTGATCGTCGTGATGTCGTCTTTCGCAGCGGCGTCCCTCCGATCGAGCCCGAGCGGGTTTGACGCGTCCACCAGCTTGATGTCGGTCCGGCCGAATCGTCCGTCCGGGCCCGGATAGTGGATATTCCACGCGAATTGCTCGCCGATGACCCGCACCACGGTGGCCTCGGATTCGGCCGGGAAGGCGTTGACGCGCACCGCCCAGGCCGGGAACGCGAACCCGACGAGGAACAGCACTTCGACGATCGCGACCGCAATCTCGGACTGTTTTCCCAGCTTGCCCTTGGTACCGTGATAGTTGGCTCTCGGGTTCCGTTTGGCGCTGAAGCGGTACAACGCGTACACGAAATACGCGCCCCAGCCGATGAAGAGCGCGAACATCAAGAGATGCACGAGCGCGTTATAGAAATCGAGCTGCGGCCCATGTTCCGAGGCAACGATTGGCATTCCCAGAAGTCGCTGGATCAATGAAACCTCCACGTGACTCGTATTGCCCGGCCTCGACCGGGCGAATGTCCTGACCCGTAGTGCCCGGCTTCCCGCCTACGCGCGAAGCGCTTCGGCGAGGCTCGCCGTAGCCTTGGCGAAGGCGGCAGCCGGGCCCAGGCCGGGCTAAAGCCCGGCACTACGAGGGATTTCCTCCTGTTCGTATCTGACGATCCGCCTTCGCAACTGAATGAAAAAAGCCCCGAAGGCGGCGAGTAGCGCACCGGTGATACCAAGCAGAAGCCCGACACCGACGATAACGCCCGACGTCAGCGGCGAATCCGCCTGGCCGAAGCAAATCGGACAGGCGAAGGCGCGGTCCGGCAGCAGCAGCAACGCCGCCGCGATTGCCAGCGTTCGCGCCTTGCGGGCGAACGCGCGACCGTAAACCGCAAGGCCCGCGGCCATCGCGATCGCCACCACCCCGAGCACCACGTTGAGGGTTGTGCCGCGCATCAATGCCCAGACGCCGAAGCCGGCTGAAATCAAGCCAGCCAGCGTGATGAACAGGAGGTGGAAGTACTTGAGGGACATCAGTGCTGACTCTCCGCCGCGGGTGCCGCCGAGGGCGTCAGCGGCGTTCGATGCTGGAGTCCTGTGACCGTGCTCCATCGCCCGAGCAGCGGCAGGAACATCAAGAAGATGAGGAAGATCGCCGTCAGCAGAAGCACCCGATAAATCTGATTCGACTCGTTGAACAGGTGCATGAAGTACCCTGCGACCAGCGACCCTTTGAACGCCGCGATCATGAGCGCGACGATGATGGCCGCGCTGATGCCGACGTGTACGCGATTGACGGCCACGGTGACGACGGTCAGGACCATCAAGGCGACGAATACTTTGTAGTAGATGCTCACGCCATGCGATTTGTGCTCAGCCATTTGCGCCCCTACAACAAATACAACACCGGGAACAGGAAAATCCAGACCAGGTCGACGAAGTGCCAGTACAGCCCGGTGATCTCGACGCGGTTCGTGAACCGCTCGGGCGCGATCCGGAACATCTTCGCGCCCGGCCCGAACAGATAGGCCATCACGATCATCCCGCCGACGACGTGCAGGCCGTGAAGGCCGGTCAGCGTGAAGTAGATGGCGAGGAACGTATTCGTGCTCGGCAGCAGCCCGTGCGAGAACTTCTCGGTGTACTCGAAATACTTCACCACGAGGAACACCGTCGCGAGAAGGAACGTCGAGATCAGCAGCCAGCGCGACTTCTGGAACTGGTTCGTCTTGAGCGCCGCCCACGCCAGCACCATCGTGACGCTCGACGAGATCAGGACGACGGTGTTGAGGAACGCCATCCAGACGTTCAGGATCGTCTCGCCTCGCGGCCACGTCTCGGCGCCGACGCGCAGCAGCACGTACGACGAGAAGAGCGCGCCGAAGAGCATGACTTCGGACGCGAGGAACAGCCAGATGCCCAGCTTGCCGTTGAAAAGCCCGGTGTCAGGCCGGGCCGTGACCGTGTACGGAATGTCCATGATTACGCCTTCTTGTCGGACTGAAACTGCGGCGTGAAATCCGCCGGGTGTCCCGGGACGCTGTATTCGTACGGATCCCGGTAGACGACCGGCGGCTCGGGGAAATTGCCGTGCGGCGGCGGCGAGGGCGCGGACCACTCCAGGGTGGTCGCGTCCCAGGCGTTCTGCGGCGCCTGGCGGCCTTTCTTGATGCTCCAGAAGAAATTGACGATGAAGAACAGCTGGAAGAACCAGAGCGCAAAGGTCGCGTACCCCATCGGGACGTGCAGCTTCGCGGTTTCCTGCGCGTGCGCGTACTGGATGCCGCCGTCGTAGAGGCGGCGGTTCATGCCCGCCAGCCCCTGAATGAACATCGGGAAGAAGACGATGTTGATCGCCACGAACGATCCCCAGAAGTGGATCTTGCCGAGCAGATCGTTCATGTACCGGCCGGTGGCCTTCGGGAACCAGTAATAGATCCCCGCGAAGAGCGCGAACAACGTCCCCGGGGCGACCACGTAGTGGAAGTGGCCGATGACGTAATACGTATCGTGCAGATGGATGTCGGTCGGGGCCAGGCCGAGCGGCAGGCCTGTCAGGCCGCCGATGCCAAACATCGGGAGAAACGCCAGCGCAAAGAGCATCGGCGTCGTGAACCGAATCGACGCGCCCCAGAGCGACAGGAACAACGACGTCAGGATGATGACCGACGGGATCGAGATGATCATCGTCGTCGTCTGGAAGAACGCGCTCATGGTCGTGCCCATCCCCGTCAGGAACATGTGATGCGCCCAGACGACGAACGACATGAACCCCAGGAAGACAACCGAGTAGACGATGGGTTTATATCCCCAGAGCGGTTTCCGGATGTTGTTCGCCAGCACTTCCGCAACGATGCCCATGCCGGGGAGGATCAGCACGTACACTTCCGGATGCGCGAGGAACCAGAACAGGTGCTGCCAGAGCAGCGGGTTCCCGCCGCCGCTGATCTGCACCACCTGTCCGCTGACGACCAGTCCGCTGGGCAGGAAGAAGCTCGTGCCCGCCACGCGATCCATGAGTTGAAGGATGGCGGCCGCTTCGAGCGGCGGAAACGCGAGCAGCAGCAGGTACGCCGTCACGAGCTGCATCCAGACGAAGATCGGCAGCCGCATGAACGTCAGGCCGGGCGCCCGCAACTGGAAGATCGTCACGATGAAATTGAGCGAGCCCAACAAGGACGAGGTGATCAGGAAGACCATCCCCAGCAGCCACCATGTCTGACCTGTGGTTGCGGTGACCGCGAGCGGCACATACGACGTCCAGCCGGAGTTGGCCGCGCCGCCCGGCACGAAGAAGCTCGCCAGCATCACGACACCACCGACGAAGTACGCCCAGTAACTCGCCATGTTGATCCGCGGGAACGCCATATCGGGCGCCCCGATCTGAAGCGGCATGACGAAGTTTCCGAACCCGCCGACGGCGAGCGGGACGACACCCATGAAGACCATGATGGTGCCGTGCATGGCGCCGAGCTGGTTGTAGAACTCGGGCAGTATCACGCCCCCGGAGGCGTTCCCCGCGCCGAGCCACGCGCCAATGACCGGAACCGGCTGACCGGGATACGCGAGCTGCCACCGCATGATGGCCATCAGCGTGAAGCCGAACAGCAGGAAGAGCAGGCCGGTGATGGCGTACTGAATCCCGATGACCTTGTGATCGGTCGAGAAAACGTATTTCCACCAGAAACCCAGCTCAGGCGCGTGCTCGACATGATGCGCGACCGGGGGATGAACCGCCGTGGCGTGTTCCACGTCCTGACTCCTTAGCAGCGCTTGCAGGGCTCGCCCCTGTGCGAATGAGTCAACACTCGGCTTGCAAGCGCGGCTTAGGCGCAGCCGCGGAAGCGGCCGCGCAAGTGACGGACGAAGCGTCGCTGCAGAAACGCGATCGCACAGCGCTTTCGGCGAAGCTTCGTTGTAACCGTGGATTCTAACCTTGCCTCGGACGGGGCCGCAAGTGGCAACGCCCCGGAACTGTCCGCTTGCGGGACGAACGGACAGTTTGTGGCGCTGTGTTCGCGTCGAGACGACGCGACGCATGGAAGTTGTAAACCAAACTGCTGCGCCGACCGTCTACAGCTTCGTGACGCTCGCGAAGCTTCGCCGCAAAAAGACCCGCTACGCTTCGCGAGATCACGAAGCTTTATTCAATAGCCCCGCTACGCGGGGGCTAGCCGTTCTTGCTGAACCAGAATGTGACCTATTCGTACACATTCTGGCCGTGCAAGCACGGCTAGCAGTTCTTCTCATTCTTGCTCTTGTCCCCGGTGCGTCGGCTCCAGCGTCGGCGTCGGAACACGATCGACCCCATGCGCCGATCACGCGAGTCGCCGACGACAACGAGCTCGAGGCGGTCGCGATCACCGCGGCTGCGGAAGTGATCGAGCTGGACGGCGCGCCTGATGACGCCATCTGGTCGCGCGCGCCTGTCGTGAGCGGTTTCCGGCAGCGGGACCCGGCCGAAGGCGCAGAGCCGACGTTTCGGACCGAAGCGCGGGCCGCCTTCGACGATCGGGCACTCTACGTGATCGTCCGCGCGC
>JACQTH010000105.1 GCA_016210935.1 Acidobacteriota bacterium
CCTGGAGGCCGCCCTCGAAGACTGCGACCGGGCACTGCGCCGCAACGAGAACATCGCCTGTCCGGTCGTGGAACATCTGGAGAAAGCCGAATGATGCAAGCACGTCTAGCAGCAGGGCTCCGTCCGCCCCGCAGCACCCGCCATCCGTGCCCATGAACGTCGTCGAGGCGGACGCCGCGTCGAGGGGCATCGCCTCGAGGATGCCCTTTCGAAACTCGACATTCGCGTAGCCGAGCGCGGTCGCGACATGGGACTGCGATTCCCGTCCGTCACCCTCGCAGTGTGACCTGAGTCACAGTCACGCGATCGCTCTGATGATGCCCATCGCGACGAGCACGAGGCCGAACGTGCAGACAATGGTCGCGCCGGTTGGCAGATCCAGGACGAGCGAGAAGTACACGCCGAGCGCCGACACGATCGTTCCCATCGTCCAGCCGATCGCCAGGCGAGGGCCGATTCGATCGGCGAAGAGCATCGCTGCCACGGACGGCACGATCAGGTAACAGAACACGAGGAGGACGCCCGCAATCGCGACCGACGATGTCACCACGAATCCGAACGAGGCATAGAAGAGGAAGTCCCACGACCTGATCGAAATCCCCTCGGCGCGAGCGCGGTCCGGATCGATCGAAATCAGCAGGAACTTCCGGCGAAAGATGTAGTGGAACGCGCCGATGATGCTGTACAGCACGGCCGTCCTGATCACCTCGCTCCAGGAGACCGCGAGGATGTTGCCGACCAGCATGTCCCTGAGGTGCTCCGCTTCGGAGGTCGCCTTGCTCATGGCAAGGATCGACGCGGCGGACGCCACGGCATATGAGATGCCGATGATCGCTTCCTGCGGGATGCGTGCGCGGCGGCTGCGAACGGTCGCGAAGATCGCCGCGCCCACGAGGGTAAACGCCAGACTAATCCAGTAGACCGACTCGCTGTGCGGATCGCCGCCCGACACGGGCGTCAGCAGCGCAATCGTGCCGCCGAGCGCGGCGATCTGCGCGAGCGAGAGATCGACGAAGATCACCCCCCGCTCGACGACGTGCACGCCCAGATAGGCATGGATGCCGGTGAGGATCAGGCTGGCGACGAACGGCGCCGCCAGGAACTGCAGGACCGTCAGGGTGTCCACGTCACGCCGCCGTCTTCCGCCTTCGCGCGAGGCGCTCCCGCTTCCGCTAACGCTTCGGCGGGTTCGCCGGAGCCTTGGCGAAGGCGAATGGCGGACCCCGGAGCCTTGGCGGAGGCCGCCTTGATCGCCTCGATCAACCGCTGCAGATTGTAGTCGAACAGATCGAAGTAGGTCCGGATCTCCGTCTCTCCGCCGACCGAGGGCGCCAGTTGCACGACAATCCCGTCGACCGCGCGCGCGACCGCCTTCGGCGTCCTCGTATCGAAGTACGGCTCGACGAGGATGATCTTCACGCCGAGCCGCTTCATTTCCAGCTGGAGCGTCAGGATGTGGCCGGGCGTCGGCGGGATGCCGGGACGCGGTTCCACATAGCCGACCACGTCCAGACCGAAGCGCGCGGCGAAGTTGGGCCACGATCGGTGATACGTGACCACCTTGATGCCCTGGTATGGCGTCACCAGGGCCGACCACTGCTTTTCAGCGTCGGACAGCCGCCGATCGAAGTCGGCATATCGCCGGGCGTAGTACCCGGCGCTCGCGCCATCGATCTGCGACAGCTTCTGCTGAAGGCTCTGGGCGACGCGGCGTCCATTCGCCGGATCCAGCCAGTAGTGCGGGTTGCCCAGCGGATGGACGTCGCCCATCGCGCGCGTGATCTGGCCGGTCGGAATCTCCAGAATCTGCGCGTTCAGCGACGCATCGAGGTAGCCTTCCGCGCCCGGCTGAATTCGCCGGTTGCGGCTTTGCGTGATGAGCGGCGGCAGCCACGCAGCCTCGAGATCGCGCCCGACGACGACGAGCAGGTCGGCATTGTGGAGCTTCAGAATGAAGCTCGGCTTCGCCTCGACAAAGTGCGGATCCTGATAACCGCGCGCGATCGCCTCGACGCTCACCTTGTCGCCGCCGACCTCACGGACGAGCGCCGCGAGATCCTCGGTCGTCGTGACGACAGTGAGTGCCAGCGCCGTGTGCGACGCGGCGATCAAAAGAATCGGAACCGACGACGCGATCCAGAATCGTTTCACGAGATCACCTCAGAACACGTGCGCCCCGTGGGCGCCGATGGAAAACAGGAACTGAAACAGGAACTCATGCGCGGCCGGCGCGTCGCCAAACCTGATCCGCCGGAATTGCCCGCGAATCTGGCTGAACTCGCTCGGCCAGAACGTGAGCAGCACCGATCCCGCCCGGTCACGAACCGAGGCATCCAGCGCGCGCTCGGACACGTCGTACCGCCCGCCGGCAAACCAGCGACGCGCGACCTGATAGTCGGCCGAGACATACGCGCCGAACGAGTCGGCGCGCACGGTGTCTCCGACAGGCGCGACGGGGCGGCGGCTCCAGATCGCTTCGGTCCGCGCGATGAACCGCCGATAGATGGCGCGCCGCAGCGGCCGATAGCGGAAGGTCGCGTCGACGCCGAAGAGCGTCGTCTTTCGAGCCGGATCGAACTCACTCCCGCCGCTCGCGACCGACACGCCGATGTCGACGTTGGACGACTCGCTGAGGTCCTGATAGCCGCGCAGCCGGCCGACGTAGGTCAGATCGCCGCGTGTGGCGCTCGAGAACACCTCCGACTGGCCGCGGTACACTTCCCCCGTCGCTTCGAGGAAGACCCAGGGATTCGTGATCAGACGGCTCACCGAGATCCCCGCGTCCGAGAGGCCCTCGTCCGCGCCGACGAGGTTCTCCGTAACGAGCGGCCGATCGATCCACGGCAGCACGTGCGTGTGCATCGCGTTCACCTTGCCGACCGACGCCCTCATCTTCCCCACCTTCGCGAGAAACCCGCCGGGCAGCGTGGGAAACGTGACGAAGCCCTCTTCGACCTCGACGCCCTCGGGCCCGAAGGAGAAGAAGATGTCTGCGCGGGCGTACGGATCCACGATCGCCTGGAGCGACAGCTCGGACTCCTCGAGCGACAGCGGCGACTGTGGATTGACCGCGTTGTTCCCTGACGCCCCCTCGAAGTCGCCGATGACCGCGATGTCAGGGTTGAAGATCTTCGACAGCAGGTTGACGTTGCCGTACAGCGGCAGACTGCCCGTGGGCCCGCCCGCTCCCGCGGCACCAGGGGGTACCGCGGCTTCGGCCGGCGCCGCTGGGGGTGGCGCCGCCTGGGCCGGCTGCGGTGCCCGGCCCTCGAGCGCTGCCAGCCTCGTCTCGAGCTCCGACAATCGCGCGCCGTACTGCTGGCGAATCGCCTCGAATTCCTGACGCAGCCGCTCGACCTCCATCCGCACCGCGCCAACGGACTGATCGGCAGGCGTCTGCGCCGACGCCGATGATGAGACCAGGAGGCACAAGAGAGCACCGACGACAGAACCGGGAGCCCGGGGTGTCCTTACGCTCATACTCCTCACCTCTGGCGAACGGAATGCGTCCGCCGCGACGCGCGGGACTCGAGTCCTGCGCTGCAAGGCACAGTCTTTGTTTCGGTGGCGCAGGACGTAGGTCGAGAAGGAGGTTTCTCATCCGCGACAATCGCGCGGATGCGCGTCCTGCGCAACAGGCGTTGGCTAGGCGGATGGAGGCGAACGGCCGGGGAGTTGCGCGGCAATCAGCGCGCCAGCGGTGCGAACGTGCTCGTGATGCAGATGCCCGGCCGGCGCGAGCGGCGACGCCTCGAGCGCGGACGAGCGCTCGACTCCCGCCGCGAACGGGCTGGCCATGCACGATGCACAGTGCGTGGGCGATTTCTGATGGCAGGCGAAGTCATGGTGCAGGAACGGCCCCGTCAGGAGGACGAGGAGGAAGCCGGCGAGCACCAGGTGCACG
>JACQTH010000106.1 GCA_016210935.1 Acidobacteriota bacterium
CCGGTAACCTTGTCGAGGCCTTCTTTGCGTTTGACGTTGCGGCCGACATTGTTTAGGGCGCGTGGGGCCCCACCCCCACTCGCTTGACGCGCTTCGCGCGACGGCCTTCGGCCTTGCCGCGTCGCGTCGCGCCGCAGCCTGCTCATGCGTGTGGGACCCCACCCCCACGCGCCTGACGCGCTTCGCGCGACGGCCTTCGGCCTTGCCGCGTCGCGTCGCGCCGCAGCCTAGTCCTACGCATGCCCCGCTACGTGACCACCTGCGGCTCGGCGTAGCCTTCGTGAACCTCGTAGCCGCCCCGATACTCCTTGGTATCCGGCCGCTTGATCTGGGAATGCGGCACGATGCGGTTGCGCAGCAGCCCCCGGAAATCCTCGAGCGACCGCCACCTGCGGCCGGCGTGGCGTTCGAGGAACGCCCGCATCCCGGCCAGAAGGTCCCTGATGACGTTCGGACCGATGGCGTGGTCCAGCATCGCGGCCGTGCAGACCTGCACCGTGCCGGCGCCCACGAGGAAGTAGTTCAGCGCCTGCGTGAAGTTCGACACCCCCCCGATGGCGGAGAAGCTCTTGTCCGGAAACGCCTGACACATCTGTGTGACCTTCGCGAGCGCCATCGGGAAGATGGCCGGCCCGCCGAGCCCGCCGTACGAGACGAGGCCCTCGACGTTCATCTCGAACTCGAGCGTGTCGGGATCCACCGGCGGAAGCGACGGGAACGTGTTGGTGGCGGAGATGGCGTCAGCGCCGCCGTTGAACGCTCCGCGGGCCTCGATGACGATGTCGGTGGTGGAGGGGATCAGCTTCGCCCAGACGGGTACGCGCGCGACTTCCTTGACGACCTGCACGACGTACGAGACGAGCTGCTGATCCTTCCCGATGTTCGACCCCATGTCGGGACGGTCCATGTGCGGGCAGGACAGATTCAGCTCGAGCGCGTCCACGCCCTGGTCCTGACACCCCATCGCGAGATCCTGCCAGTGTTTCAGCTCGCGATCGTTGCCCGAGCCGGCCATGATGGACGCGACCAGGACTTTTTCCGGGAACGCCTTCTTGATGCGGTCGAGCCTCGGGATCCACCAGTCGATCGTCTTGTCGGAGATCAGCTCCCAGTTCCAGGACGAATGCAGCGTCGCGCCGGCGCGCTTCTCCATCGAGATGCGGCCCGTTTCCGGCGTGACGCGGTTGAACTTCGTCTTGGGCCCCTTGACGTTGATGACCGGATGCAACCCGATGGTTTTCGTCACGACCCCGCCCCAGCCGGCCTCGAATGCCCGCATGATGTTCGAGTCCGATTCGGTCGGCGGCGCCGACGCCAGCATGAAGGGGTTTTGGAAACGGAGGCCGGTGAAGACGGTCGACAAATCGATAGCCATGGGTTGTCTCCCTGCAATTGAAAATTTGATGATTGAGAATCTGGTAAATGATTTGAGGATTGTGGGATCTGGTGATTGTCGAATTATTGAAGATTGCAATCGTCAATAGATTCGCAATCACCCAATCGCTCAATCCAACAATCAATCACCAAATCACCAATCACCAAATTTTCAAATGGACATCTTTTCCGATTTACCTCGCTCCCGCCGCTTTCAACGAATCATCAAGGAGGCTCACCGCCTCGTCGACCTCGTCCGCGGTCACCGTCAGCGCGGGCGAGATGCGGAGACAGTTGCCTTCGAGCCCGCCCTTGCCGATCAGCAGGCCACGTTTCTTCGTCTCTTCGAACAACCGGTTCGTGAGCGCTTTCGCCGGCGTCCGGTTCTTGATCGTCTCGTCCTCGACGAGCTCGACGCCCTGCATCAAGCCCTTGCCGCGCACGTCGCCCATGGTGCCGGGGTACTTGCGCTTCAGCCCGTCGAGGCCGTCGCGAAGCCGCGCGCCCATGGCTTGCGCGTTCCCGGGAAGATTCTCCTGCTCCATGATGTCGATCGTGGCGTTGGCCGCGGCCGTCGACACCGGATTCCCGCCAAAAGTCGAAATCGTCAGCGCCTTCAGGGCCGCGGCGATCTCGGGCGTCGCCATCGTGACGCCGAGCGGCAGCCCATTGGCCACCCCCTTGGCGGTCGTGAGGATCTCGGGTTGCACGTGGTAATGCTCGATCCCCCACCACTTTCCACCCGTGCGGCCGAATCCGGTCTGCACCTCGTCGCAGATGAACACGCCGCCGAACTTCCTGATGATGCCGACGGCGATTTCAAAGTACTCGGGCGGCGGCGTGATGAAACCGCCGACCCCCTGAATCGGCTCCGCGATGAATCCGGCGATGCGCCCGCTGGTGGTGGTGCGAATCAGCTCTTCGAGGTCTTTCGCGCACGCGACACCGCACGACGGGTATTCGAGCTTCAACGGGCACCGATAGCAGTAGGGCGACAACGCGTGCTTGACGCCGGGGACCTGCGTGGTCAGCGGCCGCCAGGGCGCATGCGCCGTCAGCGACTGCGCCAGCATCGAGCGCCCCGAGTACCCGTGTCGCAGCGCGACGATCTCGGTGTGGCCGGTGGAGAGCTGCGCCATCATGACGCCGGTCTCATCGGCCTCGGTCCCGGACGCGGTGAAGTACGTCTGACTGAGGCGTCCCGGCGCGATGCGCGCGAGCTTTTCGGCCAGCTCCACGACCGGCAGCGTGGGGTAGAGGCTCGAGACGTGCGAAAAGCGATCAATCTGGGCCCGGATGGCCGCGTTGACGCGATCGTCGGCGTGACCGATCGAAACGGTCAGGATGCCGCCGAAGAAATCCAGGTACTCGCGGCCCTCGGCGTCGCGCAGGCGCCGGCCCTTGCCTTCGGCCGGCACGAGCGGCTCCTCGTAGTACTGGATGACCCCGGGAAACATGTACTGTCTGTGCTTGGCGCGAACGGCGTTCGCATCAATCGGCGCCTGGTCGGCCGTCTTGACGGCGCTCTGCTGGATCGCGCTATCGAGTGACGTGGATTTCATAGGCTCCTCGGATCTCGCTTGATGAACGAGCCGCTGCCGGCCCTTCCGACGAACTTCTCGTTTTCGATCACCAGGCGTCCGCGCGAGAGCACCGTTTCCGTGACGCCGGTAATCTGCCGACCTTCATACGGGTTGTAATCCACCTTCATGTGATGGGTCCTGGCTGACAGCATCGTCGATTTCTCCGGATTGAAGATGACGATGTCGGCGTCCGAGCCGGGCGCAATCGTGCCCTTGCGCGGAAACATGCCGAAAATCTTGGCGGGTGCGGTCGATGTCAGCTCGACGAACCGGTTCAATGAGATGCGCCTGGTCAGGACACCACCGTCATAGACGAGGCCCATGCGCGTCTCGATGCCCGGGGCGCCGTTCGGGATCTTCGAGAAGTCATCCTTCCCCAGCGGCTCCTTCTGTTCCTTGATGCAGAAGGGGCAGTGATCGGTCGAGACGACCTGCAGATCGTGGAACGCCAGCCCGCGCCACAGCTTCGCCTGGGTTTCTTTCGGGCGAAGCGGCGGGCTCATCACGTATTTCGCGCCTTCAAAGCCCGGCTCCTCGTAGTTGTCGTACGACAGGAAGAGGTACTGCGGGCAGGTCTCCGCATACGCCGGCACGCCACGATCGCGCGCTTCGGTCACCATCTCGAGCGCCTCGGCGGCCGAGAGGTGAACGATATAGATCGGCACGTTGGCCATCTCGGCCATGGCAATCGCCCGGTGGGTGGCTTCGGCTTCGGCACGCGCGGGCCGGGTCAGCGCGTGGTATTTCGGGGCAGTCTTGCCCTCTGCGAGCGCCCGTTTGACCAGCACGTCGATGACGCCGCCGTTCTCGGCATGCATGCAGATCGTGCCGCCGTTGTCGCTGGTGCGCAGCAGCGCGCGGAAGATCGTCGCATCGTCCAGCATGAACACGCCGGGATAGGCCATGAACAGCTTGAATGACGTCACGCCCTGCCGCACCAGCGAGTCCATCTCGACTTCGACCTGCTGATCCAGATCGGTCACGATCATGTGGAAGCCGTAGTCGATGGCCGCCTTGCCCTCGGCCTTCTTCATCCACGTCTCCCACGCGTGATGAAGCGTCTGGCCCTTGTACTGGATGGCGAAGTCGACGATTGACGTGGTCCCGCCATGAGCGGCCGCGATGGTACCGGTCTCGAAATCGTCGGAGGAGGTTGTTCCGCCGAACGGCATGTCCAGATGGGTGTGAACATCGATGCCGCCCGGCAGCACGTATCGTCCGGTCGCGTCGATCGTCTTGTCGGCCTGGATGTCGAGCGAGGTGCCGATGAGAGACACCCGCTCGCCGTCGATCAAGACGTCACCGCGATAGCGATCGGTCGCGGTGACGACGGTCCCGCCCTTTATGAGTATGAGCATTATTTGGAGTGCGGCGGGGCCCCACCCCCCGATCCCTAGAACCAGCGCGAAATCGTCACCTTCTGATCCGTGTAGAACTGAAACGCGTCCCGGCCGTGGACTTTCAGATCGCCGAAGAAGCTGTCCTTGGCACCGCCGAAGGGGAAGTAGGCCATCGGCGCGGCGACGCCGATGTTCACGCCCACCATGCTGGCATCGGCGAGGCGCGCGAACTCCCGCGCCGCCCTGCCGCTCGACGTGAAGATCGACGTCGCATTGGCGTTCGGATGCCCGTGGACGAGCGAGAGCGCGTGGTCGAGATCGCGCACGGGGCAAATCGACGCCACCGGGCCGAAGATCTCCTCGCGCCCGATGACCATCGACGGCGACACGCCGTCGAAGACGGTCGGGCCGACAAAAAACCCCTCCGATCGTCCCTCGACCTTGAGGCCACGGCCGTCGATCACGAGCTCGGCGCCGTCGGATTTCCCCTTCTCGATGTATCCGAGGACGCGGTCCTTGTGACGCGCGCTGATGACCGGCCCCATGTCGACGCCCGGCTCCAGTCCGTCGCCGACCCGCATCGATTGCGCCGTCTCGACCATCCGATCGCGCGCCTCGCGGTGGGCCCGTCCGACCGGGAGCAGGACGCTGCCCGCGAGACATCGCTCGCCGGCGCAGCCGTAAAACGATTCGGCAATCGCCGGCATCGATCGGTCGAAGTCGGCGTCAGGCATGACAACGATGAAGTTTTTCGCGCCGCCGAGCGCCTGCACGCGCTTGCCGGCGTGGGTGGCGCGCCGGTACACCGCCTGCGCAACCGGCGTCGATCCCACAAACGACACCCCGCGAATGCCGGGATGATCGCAAATCGCTTCGACCACCTCGCGCCCGCCGTTGACCAGGTTCACGACGCCCGGCGGCAGGTCGCAGTGTTCGAGCAGCTGAAAGATCCGGAGCTGCGACAGCGGCACCTGCTCCGAAGGCTTGACGATGAAGGTGTTCCCGCAGACCACGGCGAAGGGCAGGAACCAAAGCGGCACCATCGCGGGGAAGTTGAACGGCGCAATCGCGGCGCAAACGCCCAGCGGCTGCCGCATGACCTGGCAGTCGACGCCGGTGGCGATCTGTTCGAGGCTGTACCCCATCAGCATCGAGGGGCCGCCGCAGGCGACTTCCACACACTCGATGCCGCGCCGCACGCTGCCCCGGGCCTCCGGGAGCGTCTTCCCGTGCTCCGTCGTGACAATCCGGGAGAGGTCCTCGAAGTGTTCCTCGAGCAGCATCTTGAACGTGAACATCGCGCGCGCTCGAACCACCGGAGGTGTGTCGCGCCACGCGGGAAAGGCCTTCTGGGCCGAGTGAACCGCCAGGTCGACGTCCTGCGCGGTCGACATCGGCGTACGGGCGATGACAACGCCGCGCGCAGGGTTGTGAACGTCGACCGTCTCGATGCCACGGGAAGGGACCCACTGCCCGCCGATGTAGTTGTTCAGGAGCTGGACGTCAGAAGCCGTCGAAAACGTGGTCGTTCGTCCGTTCGCCACTGTGGGCTGCATGGGGAAGCCTCGCTGTCGTAGGAGTCTTCGCGTCCGAAGCGAAACCGCTATTATACGCCGCCGGCCTTCCGCCTGAAGGCGGAAGCCACGAAGAGAAGGCGGAAGCCACGAGGGTGAGGTGACAGCATGGAATCAGGCGGAGTTCTTTCGCGCGACACCGTCTGTGATGCCACGGAGCGCCTGAAAGACGTCGGTCGCCAGTTGGCCACGCGCTATCCGGGCGAGTCAGGACGCCGTCAGCCCGTGCATACGGTGTACGGCGGCGCGCACTTGTTCAAA
>JACQTH010000091.1 GCA_016210935.1 Acidobacteriota bacterium
GCACGTCGGGGACCCGAAAGCCGCCGCCGATCTCGACCAATTCACCGCGTGAGATGATGACCTCGCGCCCCGCGGCAACCGCGGCGAGCAGCAGCAGCGTCGCCGCGGCGTTGTTGTTGACGACGGCCGCGGCCTCGGCGCCGGTCACGCGGCAAAGGAGCGCCTCCGCGTGGACGTCACGACGACCGCGGGAGCCCGCCGCGACGTCGTATTCCAGATTCGTGTAGCCCGCGCCCAGCGAAGCCATGCGATCGATCGCGCCTCGGGGCAGCGGCGCCCGTCCGAGATTCGTGTGAATGATGACGCCGGTGGCGTTGAGGACGAGACGAAGCGACGGTTCGAACGAGCGGCCGAGGCGCGCGTGAAGCGCGGATTCGATGGCCTGCGCGGCGGCATCGGCGTCGGCCGCCACCTCTGCCGCACCGGGGCGCAGCAGCCGCTGTCTCAGCTCGTCTGCTTCCGCGCGCAGCGCGGCCACGACGAGATCGTGGCCGTACCGCGCTTCGAGCTCTCGCACGCCGGGCCGCTGACGCAGCTGCTCGATCGACGGAATGATGCGTGGGGCGGGGATGCGAGCAGAAGAGTCACGGGATTCGGGGTTCGGGGTTCGGGATTCGAGGTTCGGGATTCGTTCGGGATTCGTCGGTCGCATGATGGTCGGCCTGCGATGTATTCTAAGACGTTTCCACGGCCGCCTTCGTTCGCCGCTGGTTTATTGGAAGCGGCGAACTTCGGCGAGCCTGGGACAGCCCGTGCGGCTGAGCGATTTCGCCGAAGACCCGTGAACCACGATCAAGAGCCTCGAGAGGCAAAGAACACCGCGACCGGGCTGGCGCCTGCGCCGAGCGAGGACGTGCCCCGCTTTCGTCCGCGCGAGCGGTTCTGGCCGTACGTCGAGCTTCCGGAGCAGCCGACGCCGGAGGAGCTGGCCGCGCTCGATCCGGATTTGCGCGCGGCGCTCCTCGGCGAACAAGCCGAGACGCGCCCCTTCTCCGTCACCGTCGTCTTTTCGCCGTTCGACGCGCCGGAGTACGAGCAGGCCTTGTCGCTCGCGAGGGAGTCTGCGGAATATCTCGAAGTCCGGCACGGAGAGCAGGTGCGGCACCGCGCGCGCTATTTCGCGCGCGACGTGCGCAAGCTGCGTCAGCTCTGGCAGCTCGTGGAGCATCTGCACGAGTCGGAAGCCCTCATCAACGATCGGCCGCTGCCGTACGCGCGCGAGCTCTGGTTGCCGCTCGTGTGGTTCCTGCTTCACGAGTACTGATGCCCCCGCCAGAGACAGCTCCGGATCTGCAGCAGCTCGAGAACGAGCTCCGGCGACTCGAGATCGAATACAACATGTACTTCGCCGGCGCGCGGGCGAAGCCGCCCTGGGAGACGCGCGCGCGCGTCGAGGCGTTGGTCAAGCGGTACGACCGGATGCCGATGATCAACACGGCGGATCGGTTTCGCTTCAGCACCCTGCAACAGCGGTTCGCGGCCCTTCTCGATCTCTGGGAGCGTGCCATGAAGGCGCGCGAGGAAGGGCGGCCGCTGCCTTTTGGGCCGGGTGGGGCAGGTGGGGCTGGGAGGGCCGGTGGGACGGGTGAGGCAGGCAGGACGGAGACAGCTCCCGATCAGGAACGGGTGCTGCACGTCACGACGATCTCAGATCCGGTCCGCGAAATCGAAAAGGTCGAGCGGTTGTACGAAGCGCTGGCGCGCACGCGGACAGATCTCGGCGAACGAACGGTCCCGTTCCACAAATTCGCGGATGTCATCAGGCGCCAGGTGGCGGAGCTCCACGAGTCCGGCAGCCCGCAGGTCGCGTTTCGCGCGTCGCTGAAGGACGGAAAAGTCCACCTGACGGCGCGGCCGCTGCGCGGCACACACAAGGGTTCGTGACGAAGGTTCGGACGAGGGTTCGTCGATGAAGGTTCGACGAGGGGTTCGCTGACGAAGGTTCGGACGAAGGTTCGTGCACGAAGGTTCAACGGCGGTTCGTATACCAAGGTTCACGTGGATGAACCATCGTCCACGAACTTTCGCCGAACCTCTGTCAGAGAACCGTCGGCCGAACCCTTGTCGAGAACCCTCGTCAGAACCTTCGTCTGAACCACCGCTAAGAACCTGGGTAAGGAGGATCGCGGCTCTTGTTGACCGATCGGAGAAAGAGAAAACCTGGAGGCGGGAATCCGTGAGCACCCCGAGAGCCGCGTCCGAAGACGCCGCTCTCGGGATGGTGTCAAGCGTTACACTTTGGTGACGTTGCCGGCCTGCGGCCCCTTGGGACCCTCGACGATCTCGAACTCGACCGCCTGGCCCTCTTCGAGCGAGCGGAAGCCATTGCCCGAGACGGCCGAGTAGTGGACGAAGACGTCACTGCCCGACTCGCGCTCGATGAACCCGTAGCCCTTGGCGTTGTTGAACCACTTGACCTTACCTGTGATACGCATCTTTCCCTCTTGCACTTTCGCGGCCCCACGGCCGCCACGAACGAACCCACTCCGCACCGCCGGTCCCTCGACTTCGCTCGGGCCGCCGCGTGTGGAGCATAAAAAAAGACCGCGCGCGCGGTCTCGACTTACGGCGCTTACGACTTGAGTAGCGCCCACGAAATAATACGGGACCTTAGACGCGGCTGTCAAGGCAGTCCATCGCATGCGCGCATTGCTCAGTGTTTCTCAGAAAGAGGGCCTCGTCGACTTTGCCCGCGCGCTCCACGCCCGGGGCTGTGAGCTCGTCTCGACCGGCGGGACGGCGCGCGCGCTCGCCGATGCCGGCATCCCGGTCGTGCCCGTCGCGGAGGTGACCCGGTTTCCCGAGATGCTCGACGGCCGCGTGAAGACGCTTCATCCGATGATCCACGCCGGCATCCTGTTCAGGCGTCGCCGGCCAGACGATCGCGAGGCCATCGGCCGCCACCACATCATGCCGATCGATCTCGTGGTGGTGAACCTCTACCCGTTTGTCGAAACGGCGGCCCGGGCGGACATCACCGTTGAAGCGTTGATCGAAGAGATCGATATCGGAGGACCCTCGCTCGTTCGCGCGGCGGCCAAGAACTTCATCGACGTGCTCGTGGTCGTATCCCCGGACGATTACAGCCGCGTGCTGGCGGAGCTCGATCGACCCGGTGGTCCAACCAACGAGTTCCGGTTCGAGCTCGCCAAAAAGGCGTTTGCGCACACGGCTGCGTACGACACGGCGATTGCGGAAGAGTTGACGCATATTGAGCACGGGCGGGACGGATGGATCCGGCGCCCGCCGTCGCCCACCTCGCCCGATCATCTCGAATTACGTTACGAGAAAGCCCGCGATCTCAGATACGGCGAAAACCCGCATCAGCGCGCGTCGTGGTTCGTGCCGGTCGGGACGCCAGACATTTCGGACGCGATTCTGCAGGGAAAAGAGCTCTCGTACACCAACCTGCTGGACATGGATGCGGCGCTCAGGCTCGTGGCCGATTTCGACGAACCCGCCGCGGTGATTGTCAAACACACCAACCCGTGCGGCGTGGCGACCGCCGGCGACGTGCTGACGGCC
>JACQTH010000092.1 GCA_016210935.1 Acidobacteriota bacterium
GGGCCGGCCTTGTAGAACGGCCGCTTGGGCGTCAGCATCTGTTCCATGAGGCTCGGCTCCGATCCGGCAAACACGTACCCGACGGAGCGGTGATGCTGCAGCGCGGCCCTCAGCGAGTGCTCGACGCTGCGGCCGTTGAACGATCCCACCGCCTGAAACTCGTCGAGGGCGACGACGACACGGCGGCGTCGCGCGTCCGCGAGACGGCCCGGAAGGGCGAACACCTCCTGCGCGAGGCTCGAGAGGTCGCGATCGGGCCTGACCGCGGGAAACAGCACGTTCAGCGCGGCCTGGCGGCCGGCGCCTTCGTACCGGACCTCGGCGCGCGTCGATCGAATGGACTCGCGCAGCCACGCCGCGGCCTTCTCCCACCGCGTGTCGCCGGCCACGAGGGCGCGCGCGTAGCCTTCGAGAAACGCCAGGTATGAGCTGAAGCTGCTGACGGTGAGCTCGAACGTCAGCGCTCCTCGTCGCGACAGCGTGCGGAGGGCCTGCCGCACGAGCGACGACTTGCCGTACCGGCGAGGGGAGATCAGGAAGATCTTCTGGCCATCCGCGAGATCATGGACGAGCCGTTCGACCTCGGTCGCGCGGTTGACGAACGCGGAGGCCGGCACGACTTCGCCGTACACGAAAGGGTTTGGAGGGGGCATTACGTGGAGTAGTGTAATCGATACGGAGAGTGACGTAACGGAAAAGATCCGGGAGGGCGGGTGAGGCGGGTGGGGCGAAGGGGCGCGCAAGGCAGGTAGGGCAGGTGCGTGGGGAAGACGGAGAGGGACGAGGGACCCGTGACCAGGGGCTTGGGCCACGGACCAGGGACCAGAGACCAGGGGAAAGGGGAGTAAGCCGCGGTAGACTGGGGATTGATGGCTCCTGGCGTCGGGCCGCTGGAGGCGCTCGTGCAGCGCCTCAACGCGTTGAAGGCGCGAGGCCTGATCGGCGAGCACGCCATCGGTGGGGCGATGGCGTTCATCTACTGGGCGGAGCCGTTCGAAACGAAGGACTTCGACGTGTTTGCCTTCCTCCCCACGTCGGCAGCCGGGCTGCTCGAACTCGCACCCATCTGGGAGGACCTCGTCGAACACGGGGGCGTGCCGGAGGGTCAATTCATTCGGATTGGGCGCTTGCTCCTGGACTTCGTGCCGCCCAGTGACGCGCTGGACGAGGAAGCCATCGCCGAGGCGGTGACGGTGGAGGTCGGCAGCGAAACGACGCGCGTCTTCACACCCGAGCACGCAGTCGCGATCGCGTTGCGAACCTGGAGAGGGAAAGACCGCGAGCACATCGATCGGCTCATCCGAACAGGCCGCCGGCCGCTCGACGTCGCTCGCCTACAGGACATCCTCCAGCGGTACGGACTCGAGGAGCGGTGGCAGCGTTTCCAGGAGATGTACGATGTCCATCTGGGATGAGCCGTTGACGAAAGACGAGTATCTGCGGCGGCTCTTTGCAGCGAAGGCTGATCAGCGCAAGAAGGACGCCGACCTGCCCTTCGAGCAGAAAGTCGAGATCGTGCTTGCGCTCCAGGAGGCGGCCCGCGAGCTCCGCAACGCGCGGGCGGCCGACACAAGAGCTCCACGGCCTGCCGAGGTCACTGAATGACGCCTTCGCCGCAAGAGTAGAGGGCGTCAACGAAGCAACGTCGGCGTACAACATGGCTTCGAGTCACGAAGTTGCAATGAGGGTACGCCCCTGATTCCCCATCCGTCATCACTGGTCCCGCGTCCCTGGCCCCTCGTCCCTGCTCATCACCGGCACGATCCAAAGCGAATACGCATTCCAGACCGTCCGCTCCTGCGGCAGCCACGCAGGCAGACGCTGCCACCCGGCTCCGTCCGGCAGGCCCGCGCTCTGAACCAGCACGGCCGCGTCGCGCAGGGTTTCCTCGCTCGTGCCCGCGAAGAGCGCGCGGAACGTCACGCCTTCAGGTGGCGGCGCGACATAGGTTGCGGTCCATCGTCCGTTCCGGATCACGCCCGCGAGATTGGGGCCGGACGGCAGGAGCCGCGGCGGCAGGGCAAACGAGACGGTCAGGCCGGCCTCCGTCGGGACGACCGTGATCTCGGCCTGCAATCCGCGATCGGATGGAGTCATGGTCGCCCGAATCACCGCGGGCGGCGGCGAATCGGCCAAAGCGGCGGTGCGAAACGCGAACGGGGCGAGAAGCCGCCGCACCGGGAACGACGCGGGTGGTGGATCCGAAACCGGTTGCCAGCCTTGGGGACCGTTGGCCAGGTCGACGTCAAGACCCGGCTCGTTTGACGCTATCTCCCAGAACGCGCGGCGGCCGACGCCATCGTTGATGTACCGCACGTCGCGACGAAGGCTCCGCTCGTGCGTATAGGCAGGAGCTGCATACGCGAAGCCGGCGGAGATGACGATGAGGAGCAGCCAGATGCCGGTTGTCAGGCTAGGCTGCCAGAGTTGTCGGGTTCGGCCGGAGATCGCCGCAATGAACGGCGGCGCCGTCATGTGTCCGACGAGGAGCAGGAGTCCCGCATAGACGAAGATCGGTGTGACGAGTGGCTCTCGGGCAAGTGCCGCCACGGCAAAGGAGAAGACAACCAGGCCGTCCGGAATCCACAGCACCGCACAGACGATGAACGACGCGATCGATGCCAGGCGCGTGAAAGGCGCGTGGCGCCCACCGGTGATGATCAAGAAGATACTCGTGCACAGAAGCGGCACGCTCCACAGGTAGGCTGCGGACGCACCTTTCCACTCGATGAGCGCGGTTAGCCCAATCCACACGGGCAACGTCACGATCCACACGAGTGCTGGATGCGTCCCGCCCCGCATCACGCGCGGCAGGATGAATCCCGCCTGGCGCAGCATCCAGATCGTCGCGGCCGCGCAGACGATCAGAAGCGACAAGAGTCTCATGGGGTGTGCATACCACGGGTGATACACCTCGCGCGCGGCCCGCAGCGCCCAAGTGGCCCCGATCGTGGCCGCTGTCACCGCGACGATACCGACGCATGACCACACGGTCGTCCACACGATCACCCGGGTGGTGATGTCGGGAGTCGTGCGCCACAACCGGAAGACGGCGACGAACCCCATGACAGTCGCCAGCGCTGCGACGATCCGGCTCAGGAGACTCGAGTACACCAGTCCGAACCGCTCGAGCACGGAAAAGTACGTCGTCCCGACCGTCGTTTGTCGCGTCCGCTCGGCCTCATCGATCGTGTCAAACGCTCTGGCGACTACCTGCCGTTGCGGCAGGTCCATCTCGTCGAGCGCCTGCGTGATGCCGACGATGTTGATGCCTGTCTGGTAGAGCACCCGCGTCGTCACACGCTCCGGGATGTCGCGCGCGGTGTGATACGAGTAGCCGTCGCCGACAGAAGCAAAGTTCAGCCCCTGAAGCCCGGCCGCCTGGAAGACGGTGAAGTCGGTGTCGTTGGGGAGGCGCCTGTAGATCTCGATCGCATAGGAGCCTCCGCGCGGGCGAGGCGCGCGGCGCGCCCACGCGTGCAGCAGCCAGTCACTGCCCGGTGTCGCTTGAAACAGCATGCTGGGGTGGCCGGATCCGATTGAGTCGACGTTGATGAAAGCGCGAACCTGGGCGACCGCGGGATCGGTCACGACGGCCGCCGCACCCATCAGGCCGGGTTCTTCACCATCGGTGATGA
>JACQTH010000093.1 GCA_016210935.1 Acidobacteriota bacterium
CATTTCTTCTAGATCGCTTCGTCCGACCCTCAGGATTGAACGGAAGTCCGCTGCCATGGGAACAGCGAATTCAATCGACGCGTCTTTCGGCAGATAGAACCACTTCTGGTTGATCTTCGCGTGTTGCACAATCCGCCGCACCCAACTCTCTGACCCTTCCTCAACGCGTTCGGCGCTTCGCTCTGCCTGACGGAAAGGTACGACCTCGGCCAGTGCTATGTCAGGGCTACGAATCGCATCACAATCTTGAGTCAGAACGATGCCGAGTACCGGGCGGAGTGAAAGCACTGCTGTTACTGGATCCGGCGTCAGTTCCTGAACTTGAGGAAGATCCGCCCACCGAGTCGCGACGATCGTATCGTTTTGCTCTACGACAGACAGCTCGTTCAACGAAAAGTCGACACGTGGGACATTTCGAAATAGATCGCCTTGCCTGACGGGCGAATCAGGTGCGACGGGACTGTAAATCATCGCCAGCGTCCTGATCGAGATCTTGGAGGAAGGGTTCGACCGAACGAGCATCGGCGGCTGCCGCCTGCTCTCTGCGTCTTTCCGCTGCTAGCAGGACGTCGACCGATCGGCGACGTGCTTCTGAGAGAGAGATTACTGGATGCCTCTCTCGGGGCAGCGCGTAGTCGACGACAAGTGAGCTTCCCTCTAATACACCCGGCCCGAACCTGCCGCGCAGGTGTCCAGACTTGACTGACGATTCAGGCGACATGAGATGAATCACGTGCCCGTAACTGACGCTCATCTCACTCGCTAACTCCGAACGCCACGCACTCAAACCCGGAAAACCACTGGTCAAGAGCAGATCATGGACCGTTACGATACGCCGGACAGGAGGCTTGAACCATGTTCCACCCCGAAGGGTAATTGCGGACAGATCGTCGGGCCAGCGAGGACCTGAAAGGGTTGAGGTCTCGAGCACTTCGACGGGCGGTTCCAAAAGCACTGTGCCGCTGGACGGCGTGTCGATGGTGTTACGCAACAGTTGTGTCATATGTCGGTCCAAACTTCGCCTCAAGCTCACCTGAGATCAGCGCAAAAAACCAAGCTTCAACTGTATCGTGAGCTGCTGTGAGCCACTCTTGAAACTCTTCGGGGTTCTGCGGCACCGCCTCCGTCGATCTAACGATCAATTCCAGAATCAGCGCCGGGCTGCCCAGGTGCGTGCCAGTTGCAAACCGCAAGGATGCCAGCGCCTTAGGTGCGTTCAGCTGATAGGCGAGCGAGAAGTTAATAAGAGCGCTCGGTTGAATGAGGTTGGACGTGCGGCAAATCCGATCGGGTAGGGTGATACGGGTGTGTAGCTTGTCAGCGAGGAACATCAAGACATCTTGACTAGGGTCTGTAGCCAGGGCGTTGATATATCTCAATAGAGCGCTCTCGAATTGAGGTCCCTCTGTGAGACCGTCGAGCCGATACGCAGCAATCAGCTTTCGGTTGAAATCTAGGGCTGCCAGTCGGAAGGCATCCCAATCGTAATCCTCGGTGAAATTGAGGGTCGCGACTCCCGGCCCGGCTTGGATGACCGGCCAGCCAGCATCGGTTATGCTGAAAAGGTACTTCGCGAGGTAGGGTGTCAGTTGGTCGGGAATCTCCGTCGCTGGTAGCTTTACCAGCGCTGGATAGTCGTTCTTGACGCTGTCGTACAGGCGTCCGACAAAAATCGGATACGCGGGGTCGTGTGCTTCATAACTACCGCGCCGGGCTAGTTGCCACCGCAACTCGACCAGTGCCTCGACCAGCGGCTTGCGTGTTAGCCGCTTGTTCATAGGCTCAGTATCGCACGTGACCACATTGCTGAGCTAGTGCCCCGACCGGCAGTTGTGAAGCCGCTGGAAAGTCCAAGCGATTCCTCAGGTCAAAGCGCGCGTTCACCAGCAAGACGGGAGAGTGCCAGTAGCGCTTTCATCGACTCCAGCGCGCCCTGCAATTCCTTCCGGTCGCGCGCAAAACAGAACCGCACGTAGCCCTCGCCGGCAGGACCGAAATCGACGCCGGGCACACAGCCGATCCGGCCGTGCCGAACCAGATGCTCCACCATCTGCCAGGAGATTGAGCCTCGGACGGCGGGATCGTCGCTCTCCTCGTCGGGCCGCCACGACGGATCGATCTTGAGGAACGCGTAGAACGCGCCTTTCGGCGGGGCGCCCGAAAAGACGCCATTCAGCTCGCGTACGCCGTTGTAAAAGAGCGCGCGCCGCGCTTCGAGCTCAATCCTGAACTCCTCGACGATGTCTTGCGGTCCTTCGAGCGCGCCAACGCCGCCGTACTGGACAACGGAGGCGATGTTGCTCGCCGTCAGGAACAGCACCTTCTTCATGCGATCGCGCAGCGCCCGGTTCCAGCACGCCGTGTAGCCGAGCCGCAACCCTGTCATCGCATAGCTCTTGCTGAACGTGTAGATCGGAACCGTGCGTTCGTACAGGCCTGGCAGCGAGGCGATGCTGACATGCTCTTCGCCGTCGAAGATCACGTCCTCATACGCCTCATCGGAGATGATCCAGAGGTTGTGACGCGCCGCCACGGCGGCAATCTGTTCGAGATCCTGGCGGGACAGGACGCCGCCGGTCGGGTTATGAGGTGAATTGATGTAGATCGCGCGCGTCCGCAGCGTAATCGTCGCCGCCAGCTCGTCGAGGTCGTAGCGCCAGCCGATCCCCTCATGGATGGGGCACCGGACCGGCACACCATGGGCCGCCAGAATGTTGCTCACGGTCGGCGGCCACGTCGGGTCCGGCACGACTATTTCATCACCGGGCTCCAGCAGGGCCTGACAGACCATGAAGATGGCGTGGATGCCGCCCGTCGTCACCATGACCTCGTCGGGGCCGGACACGGGAATCTGGTTGCGTGATCGCAGCTTGTCCGCGAGCAGCTGCAGGAGCGGCAGGATGCCGGCGGTCTGCACGTAATGGGTGCGGTTGTCGGCAATCGCGCGGACCATCGCTTCCTTCACGCTGGCCGGCGCATCGAAGCTCAGGTCCCCCTGATCGAGGCGATAGGGGTCTTTGATCGTGTACATGAGATCCCGGATTCGGATGATCCCTGAGAGCGGCACGGAGTCGAGATATGTCGCCATGGAGTAAGGTTCTCACAGCCGGCCTTGCGCGACAACTTCCGCAAGGCCGGCTTAGGACGAAATATGAATCCAGCTGAATTCGATCGGACCCGGCGAGCCCCGGCGGATCATCCCATCCACGAGCTGATCGCGCGGCGCTGGAGCCCGCGGGCGTTCGACGAGCGGCCGCTGGAGCCCGCGATCCTCAGACAGCTCTTCGAGGCCGCCCGATGGGCGCCTTCGAGCTTCAACGAGCAACCGTGGCGGTTTCTCGTGGCGGAACGGCAGAACGAGGCGGAATTCGCCCGCATGCTCGACTGCCTGCTCGAGGGCAACCGGAAATGGGCGCATCGCGCGTCGGTTCTGGCCATCTCGGTCGCGAAGCTGGCATTTGACAGAAGCGGGAAGCCGAACCGCCATCATGCGCACGACGTGGGCCTGGCAACGGGGAACCTGGTCCTCCAGGCGACCGCGCTCGGTCTGCACGTGCACATGATGGCCGGCTTCGATCCTCAGAAGGTCCGAGCTGCCTACGGCGTGCCCGAGACGTTCGAACCGTTGACGGCGATCGCGATCGGCTGTCTCGGGTCGATTGACGTGCTGGACGAGAAGAAGCAGGCGCAGGAGCGCGCGCCGCGAACGCGGCTGGCAGTGAGCGAGGTCGTCTTCCAGAGAGAATGGGGGAGGGGAATGAATTGGTGAGTTGGCGACTTCAATTCACTCATTCACCAACTGCGCGATCCTCCCCAACACCTGAGGAGCTCGGTCGATCGGCAGATTGCTGATGTAGACGTGGCGGACCCCACGTTCCATCAGCGCGCGTATCGTTCGCGCACAGACTTCCTCCGCCGCCGCGCCCGCTGTAAACTCGCGCGTCAGCTCGGCGGCCGGGACCGGCAGGAAGTTCTGCAATGTCGCGAGCGTCTTCGGGTGCGCGCTGCGGTAGAAGAACACGCCAAACAGCGCCGGCATCGTCAGGCCACGCCGCTCGCGCTCGTCCAGAAATCGATCCACGGGCGCCATCGCGTGGTGGCTCACGATCTGTGTCAGGTAGAACTCGGCAGTGACCTGGGGATCGAGCAGATACGACACCTGCCGCTCGGGATCGGCCGCGGGGTTTGCCCATCCTCCGAGGATCAGATCGGCATTCCGGCGGCGAACCGCCTGACGAAGCTGCCACGCATGTTCGACGCACCGGGGCGCGCCGACCCGTTTGTCTCCCCCGAGGACCACCAGCGTGGAGAACCCCTGCTGCCACGCGCGATCCGCATACGACAGGCAATAGTCGATCGGGTGCTTCGTCGTGAGAAACGGGATGACGCCCGATCGCGGCGCATCGGTCCCGAGGTTGGTCACGAGGTGCCGCAGGTTGTCTTCTTCGGCGGATCCCACCGCGCTGTCTGTTACGAAGACCGATGTGCCCCGACGCGTGAGCCCGCGGATTGCGTGATAGGTGTCGATCCAGGCGTCGAGGCCGTCGGCGAGCTCGAGCTCCGCGCGCGGCGGCCGCAACTCGGCCGCAATGAGCAGGTTCGAGCACCGAACGGAGTCGAGAAGCGAACTCAAGCGATCACCCACCTTCTCTTCCCGCCGCACTTGCCCCGTGGCGCTCTCTTCCGCCTAAAGGCGGAAGCCACGACTCCCTACCTGCCCCACCAGCCTTACCCGCCCCACCTGCCCCAGTCAGAAGCGTCTTCTCGATGAACGCCAGCATCGTGGATCGCAAGTGATGGACAAGATGTGGATCCGTGATGCCGTGCCGCGACTTGGGATACACCATCAGCTCGAAGGACTTGCCCGCCTTCTGCAGCTCGTGCACGAACTGCATCGTGTTCTGGAGGTGCACGTTGTCATCCATCGTGCCGTGCAGCAGCAGAAGCCGGCCGTGGAGATTGGCGGCGGCCGTGCGCGGCGCCGTCGTCTTGTACCCTTCCGGATTGTTCTGCGGCAGGTCCATGTAACGCTCGGTGTAGATCGTGTCATAGTCACGCCAGTCGGTGACGCTGCCGCCGGCGATCCCCATCACAAAGCTCTTACTGTGAGTGAGCGCGTAGCTCACCAGGAACCCGCCGTAGCTCCACCCATTGATCCCGATTCGTGACCCGTCGACATACGGTTGTTGTTTCAGCCACGCGATCCCATCTTCGATGTCACGCAATTCGCTCTCGCCGAACCGGCGATAGACCGGCCAGACGGACTCCGCGCCTTTTCCACTGGCGGTCCGATTGTCCACGATCCAGACGATGATGCCCTTCTGCGCGAGCAACTGGTGAAACAGATAGGCCGTTCCGCCCCAGGCGTTCCGCACCTGCGGCGCATGCGGGCCACCGTACGTGTGCTGGTAGACGGGATACCGCCGCGTCGGGTCGAAGTCCGGCGGCTTGATCATCATCGCTTCCATCACGAACCCGTCACGCGCCTTCACCTGCAGGAATTCCGGCTTGCCGAGTCGGTACTCGGCGAGTGCCGGCACCGCGTTCGGTTCGATGACGCGGACTTCCTGACCGTCAGCACGGTGCAGCCGAAGCTGAGGCGGCGTCGAGACGTCGCTCCACGCATCGATGAAATGCGAAAACCCCGGATTGAAGTCCGCGCGATGCGTGCCGGACGCCGAGGTCAGCCGCTGCATTCCGGATCCGTCGAGGCGAATGCGATAGACATCCAGGCCGATGGGGCTCCGCTCGGTCGCCGCGAAGTAAATCCACCCGTTCTTCTCGTCGATGCCGTGGAGCGTACGCATCTCCCACGCGCCGGTCGTGATCTGCTTCACGAGCGTTCCGTCAGGTCTGTAGCGATACAGGTGCATCCAGCCGGATGATTCACTCGTCCACAGAAACGTTCCGTCCGCAAGCCACGTTGGCGCCTCCTCCGGCCGTTCAACCCAGGCCTTCGTGGTGGACCGGAGCACGCGGCGGCTTTCTCCCGGTCGCGCATCCGCCAGATTCAGGTCCAGCCACGTCTGCTCGCGATTCTGCACGTTGAACACGACCTGCCGGCTATCCGGTGTCCAGCCGACGTTCACAATCAGAAAGTCGGTCGCGTACCGCGACATGTCGATCCAGCGCGGCAATCCGCCTGCGACGCTGGCGACCGCGAGCTTCACCCTGGGATTCGGATCCCCGGCCTTGGGATAGGGATACTGCTCGAGATCGAGGTGGTAGGGAACGTGATCCACCACGGTAAAGGACGGAACGTCGGCTTCGTCCAGCCGCAGCATCGCGATAGACGAGGAGTCCGGACTCCACCAGTAGCCGCGATAGTTGCCGCGACCGTAGATCTCCTCCTGGTACACCCAATCCAGCTTGCCGTTGAGGATCGTCGGACTGCCGTCGGTCGTCACCGCGCGCTCACGTACGTGGCTTCCGGCTTTAGCCGGAAGATCGATCAAATACAGATTGTTGTCACGCACGAACGCCACGAGCCTGCCGTCAGGGCTGAACGAAGCCTCTTCCTCCTCGGCCGGCGACCAGGTGAGGCGCTCCACGGATTCAGCGCCCAGCTCGTAGTAATAAAGGTCGGCCGCTATCGTGAGGAGGATCGCGGTCTTGGCTGTGTTGAAGACAGAGGAGGAGGCTGACGCCAGCCGCTTCGCCTCCTCAGCCGAAACCCCCGGGAGCTTCCGCAACGCCGCCTCGAGGCGCCCCTGATCGAAGAGCGGCTGTGTCCGGCCGGACGCCGCATCGACCTTGAGCCACTCGGTCCGTCCGCCGCTGGTACGCGGCCACGCGTACTCACGGTCGTTGAGCCATTGCAGGCTCGGCGTCGTGCCGCTGAAGTCGACGCGTGTGTCGGGGTGGTAGATCGCGTCGAGCGTCAGCGGCTTCAGTTGCGCCGCGACGGGCCGCGCGAGTGAAAAGACCGCGAGAGCGGATAGGATCGAGCGGACACAGAGGCGTCGGTGCATCGTTTAAGCCTACGCGAATTCGGGGTCAGACCCCGAATGCGTCATGACTCATCACACTTGAGTGCCTGCACGTTGGGGGTCTGATCCCATGGCCACACTCACGTTTCTCGGGGCCGCCAGAACCGTCACCGGCTCGAAGTACCTGCTGGAGCACAACGGGCGACGCCTGCTGATTGACTGCGGGTTGTTTCAGGGCCTCAAGGAGCTCCGGCAGCGCAACTGGAGCGATCTGCCCGTCGAGCCTGCCTCGATCGACGCCCTCGTCCTGACCCACGCCCACATCGACCATTGCGGCTACCTGCCGCGGCTCGTGGCTCACGGGTTTCGCGGGCGGATCTTCTGCACCCCCGGGACGATGGACCTTTGCAGAATCGTGCTTCCGGATGCCGCGAAGCTGGCGGAAGAGGATGCGCGGCACGCGAATCGCGAGGGATACACGCGCCACGCCCCGGCGGAACCTCTCTTCACCGAACCGGACGCCTACCGGGCGATCTCACAGCTTCAGCCGGTCGGATTCTCGCGGCCGCTCGTTCCGCTCGGTCCGGACAGCGGACTGATGATCGAATTCATCAACGCGGGGCACCTGCTCGGGTCCGCGTACGTGCTGCTCACCGTCTTGCAGCGAAACGGCAGGAATGACGGGCAGCGGGTCCTTTTCGGCGGCGACCTGGGGCGCTACGACCGTCCGATTCTGCCGGATCCCTCTCCACGCCCGCCTTCCGATGTGCTGTTGATTGAATCGACGTATGGCGATCGTTCCCATCCTCCGGAGGACCAGGGTGAGCGTCTGGCAACGATTGTGCGGGACACGCACGCGCGCGGCGGGCGACTGATCATTCCCTCGTTCGCGATCGGCCGCGTCGAAGAGGTGCTGTACTGGCTGAAGCGCCTCGAACGCGCGAAACAGATCCCGATGCTGCCGGTCTATCTGGACAGCCCGATGGCCATTTCTGCGCTGCAGTTCTACACGAGCCGAAGCGCGGAGCTCGACGCCGACTCGCGGCCGGAGCGTGGCCAGCTGCGCGCGTTCTTCGGCGAGCGCCTCACCACGGTCGCGTCCGGGCAGCAATCCGCGGAGCTGGTGGCGTCGAACCATCCGGCGATCATCATCTCGTCAAGCGGGATGGCGACCGGCGGGCGCGTCCTGCACCACCTGAAGGCCAAGCTTCCGGACAGCCGGACGACCGTGCTGTTTGTCGGCTATCAGGCGGCCGGCACACGAGGCCGCAGCCTCGTGGATGGAAGCTCCAGCGTCAAGATTCACGGCGTGTCGGTGCCGGTCGCGGCGCGCGTCGAATTGATTGACTCGATGTCGGCACACGCCGACGCCGACGAGATGCTGCGATGGCTGCGCACCGGGTCGTCTTCGCCGGGCGTCACGTATCTGGTCCATGGCGAGCAGGGCCCGATGGATGCGCTCAGGGGGCGCATTCAGCGGGAACTGGGATGGGAGACGCACGCGCCGGAGTACCGCGAGTTGGTGGAGCTCTGAGCGTTTGCCGTCACGGGATTTGGGATTCGGGATTTGGGATTCGTGTGTGTTTCAGGATCCTCCGAATCCCGACTCCCGAACCCCGAATCCCGCTTCTGCTATCCTGCCCTCGTGAGGTTTCTATGTTCAGGCCGTTTCTCGGAGTCATCGTGATGTCGACATGTGCCATGGCCTGCGGACAGTCAGGTCAACAACCGGCGGCCGTGGAGCCGAAGGCCGAGGAGGCTCGCCCGACGGCTCCAGCAGATCGGAAATACCTGCTCGAACGCGTCGACGAAGCGGCGGTCGTCCAGTTGTACGCCGACGGGTTCGAAGCGCTCCCGCTCAAAGAGAAGACGCTCATCTGGCACCTGTATCAGGCGGCGCTCGCCGGCCGCGACATCTATTACGACCAGCGCTACGCGCACAACCTCGCGATGCGCGACATGCTCGAGGAAATCATCACGCATCCCGCGGGGATCGACCCCGCTGCGCTGGGCGAGATCCAGCGGTACTTGAAGCTGTTCTGGATCAACACCGGGCCGTTCAACAACCTGACGGCGCGGAAGTTCGTGTTGAACCTGCCGCCGCAGGCGCTGCTCGGTGCCGTGAAGACCGCCGCGACCAACGGCGCGAAGTTTCAGGCGCCGCAGGCGGGCGAGACGCTCGAGGCGATGGTCAAGCGATTCGACCCGATGTTCTTTGATCCGAACTTCGAGCCGATCGTGACGAACAAGACGCCGCCGGCCGCCCAGGACATCCTGGGCGCGAGCGCGAACAACCTGTATGTCGGCGTCACGATGAGCGAGGTCAAAGGGTTCACCGAACGATATCCGCTCAATTCGCGGCTGGTGGACAAGGACGGTGGCCGGCTCGTCGAGGAGGTCTATCGAATGGGCGGCCGTTACTCCAGGGAGATCTCCGCGATTGTGTCGCATCTGGAAGCGGCGGTTCCGTACGCGACCGCGTCGATGGCGACCGCGCTCAGGGCGCTCATCAAGTTCTATCGGAGCGGAGAGACGCAGGATCGACAGGCATACGACATCGCCTGGGTGGCGGACAAGGACTCGCCGGTCGACACCATCAACGGCTTCATCGAGGTCTACATGGACCCGCGCGGTCAGAAAGGCGCGTGGGAGGCGCTGGTCTTCTACGTCAACCGCGAGAAGACGCAGGGCATCCAGGCGCTGGCGCGCGATGCCCAGTGGTTCGAGGACCGGATGCCCTGGGACCCCAGGTACCGCACGGCGGGCGTCAAGGGCATCACCGCGAACGCGATCGACGTGGTGGTCGAGACGGGCGACTCGGGGCCGGTGACGCCCATCGGGATCAACCTGCCGAACGATTCGGACGTTCGGGAGAGATACGGCAGCAAGTCGGTGTCGCTCTCGAACGTCACCGTGGCCTACGACAAGTCGACGCCGCCGGCCTTCCGCCGCGAGTTCTCGTGGACGAGTGAGGAAGCGGCACGCGCCGATCAATGGAGCGCGCTGGCGAGCGAGCTGACGACCAACATGCACGAGGTCATCGGACATGCGTCGGGGAAGATCTCCGAGCATCTGAAGGGCAATCCGCAAAACGCGCTGCGCGAGTTCTATTCAGCGCTCGAGGAGGCGCGCGCGGACCTCGTCGCCCTCTATTTCCTTCCCAATCCGAAGCTCGTCGAGCTGGGGATCGTGCCGGGAGCCAGCCACCCGGAGATCGTGCAGGCGGAATACGAGGCCTACACCCGGAACGCGCTCGTCCAGCTGCGCCGCGTCCGCGAAGGGTCGCAGCTCGAGGAAGACCACATGCGCAACCGCCAGATGATCGTGCGGTGGCTCATGGCGAACACGAAGGCCATCGAAAGCCGCACGCGCGACGGGAAGACGTACTACGTCATGGTCGATGCGAAGGCGTTCACGGACGGGGTCGGCAGGCTGCTGGCGGACGTGCAGCGGATCAAGTCTGAAGGCGATTTCGACGCCGCCAGGAAGCTGTTCGAGACCTACGGCATTCACTTCGATCCGAAGCTGCGCGACGAGGTCGTGGCCCGGGTGCAGAAGCTCGATCTGCCGTCGTATACCGGCTTCGTCATGCCAAAGCTCGAGCCGGTCACGGCAGCGGACGGGAAGATCACGGACGTCAAGATTTCGTATCCGATGGATTTGACGCGGCAGATGCTCGAATACGCTGGCAAGAAGAGGTAACTTCAAACCGCGGGATGGTGATGACGGCATGGGCAAACGCGGTTTGGAACTCAACCAGCCTGTCAGAGCTGGCGGGCCTGCGGGCAGGCCCGCCCGTCGAAGGACCAGAAGCCGCACAATAACTATCGCTTGATGTTCAGCAACGCCTTCATCTTCTCTGCGCGCTCTGCGCTCTCTGCGGTTGCATTTCTTTTTCTTGTCGATTTGGCCGGAGCGCAAGGCATCGCAGACTTCGCCGCGATCCGCTACGCCATTGTGGCCGCCGAAGACGCCCGCGCGGACGGCGCGGCGCTCAAGCCCATCCTCGACGGCCTGAAGCACGCCGATCCCGCCATCCAGCGGCTCGCTGTCCGGGCGCTTGGCCGGCTCGAACGCTCCGAGCACGCGC
>JACQTH010000123.1 GCA_016210935.1 Acidobacteriota bacterium
CGTCGGCACGGTGCACGAGGCGGAGATCGCGTACATGACCGAGCGATATCCGGCCCGTGACTGGGCGTTCCTGCCGGTCGTCGCGGAAACCTGGGATGGAACCCTCAACGACATTCGCGGGCTGCACGTCAAGAGAGCGGACGTCTTTGCCGCGATCGACAACGCACAGAGCGGAGTCGTCGCCGAAGGCGCCGTGGGCGGCGGCACCGGA
The DNA here is from genome assembly GCA_016210935.1 of Acidobacteriota bacterium. Lineage (GTDB taxonomy): Bacteria > Acidobacteriota > Vicinamibacteria > Vicinamibacterales > JACQTH01 > JACQTH01. The sequence goes on from JACQTH010000123.1 coordinate 212, forward strand.
ATGGTTTGCTACAGCTTCAAGGGCGGCATCGGGACCTCGTCCAGACGGCTCCCGAAGGATGCGGGCGGCTATACGGTCGGCATCCTCGTCCAGGCGAACTTCGGCAGGCGACCTGACTTGACGATTGCCGGCGTGCCCGTCGGCCGCGAGCTGACCGATCTGATGCCGGAGATCAAACGGCGCGCCAGCGCGGACGACGATATCAATGTGGACCACGAAGGGTCGGTCATCGTGGTCGTCGCGACCGATGCGCCATTGTCCTCGCGCCAGCTCGAACGGCTCGGCCGGCGCGTTTCGCTCGGGCTCGCCCGGACGGGATCGACGTCCGGCAATTCGAGCGGCGACATCTTCATCGCCTTCTCGACGGCGAACGCTGTTCCGCTGTCCGGCAAGGAGCCGACGCTGACCGCGACGTTCATCTCACCGGAGTCGTCCGTGCTGAATCAGCTCTTTCAGGCGGTGGTGGAAGCGACCGAAGAGTCGGTGCTGAATGCGCTGACCAAAGCCACGACCATGACCGGCATCAACGGCAACACCGTGCACGCGCTTCCCTACGATCGGCTGGCGATGGTGATGGCGAAGTACGGAAGGCCTCTCAAGCCACGCTGACTCACTGCCCCTGATGAACTCCTGAACCCTCGGCTCAGGACTCGAGATCGAAGAAGCTCTCGACCGCCGGCATCTCCCGCGGTGCCTCGGACCGCGTCAGTCGCGTCCCCGGGACGGGAGGGCGCATGGCACTGTAGAACTTGATGCAGGCCTCCATCACGCGGGCACGCTCGGCCTCGTTGGGTTCGAGCGTCCAGACGCCGCGCTCCTGGGTGCTGCCGAGCGCGATGCCATCGCGCCGCGGCATGGCCCGACAGGAATAGTCGACCTCCAGCTGCGGGACGAGCACGACCAACTGCCCCTTGACGGGGATCATGGTCTCATCGCCGAACAGCGCGCGAGAACCGAGGCCGGTGCAGTTGATGATGAGCGATTCGTCGAGGGTCATCAGGTCGCGCGGGGCGTCGAACGTTCGGATGACGAGGCGGCCGCCGAAGGTGAGGAAGTCCCGGACCAGCGCGTCGAGGTACGAGGTCGGTTCGATCCGGATCATCTTGCGCTGGGTCGCGTACTTCCCGGGAAACGGGTGCTCGCCCGGTCCGTAGATCAGCCGCCCGGCCGAGAGCTGCACGTCCGCCGGCAGCAGTGCGCTCCCTTCCGATCGAGAGAAGGGGCTCCGGTCCTGGGGCTGAGGCGGCGCTTCGGTCACGTTGTAGCCGTCGATCCAGGAGACGCCGTGGTTGAGCCCCGCGAGGAGCTGGAGCTCGCGGTACGCGATCGAGACCGCGCGCTTGAACTGCGCATTCCACTCTGGCGAGGCCTCGGCGGAAAGCAGTCCGGATGTCGGCGTGAAGGCCGCGAGCGCCATGTTCGAGGTGGTCTCGGGCGGGACCGACTTCGCGTAGATCGTCACGGCGAAACCGCGCCGCTGGAGTTGCCGGGCCGCCGTCAGGCCCACGGTTCCGCAGCCCAGCACCGCCGCGCGGCGGTCGCCGTGCGCGAGGGCCAGCTCTGCGGCCAGCTGCCCTGTGCCCCAGCCCAGCGAGTGGCCCGCTCCGCCGTGGCCGTAGTTGTGGATGACGGTTTTGGCGTCGAGCCTGTCGGCCGAGAGATTGAAGCCCGCCGGGCGATGCGGGCGCAGGCCCACGGTCGTGCGAATGACGCGGTCCCACGAGGCGATGACGGGCGGGAGATCGAAGCGTCGTCTGCTTCCCCGCGCCGCCCGCGTGGTGGCGCACCCCCCGACGCCGACTCCGACAAGCGCCATTCCGCCGATCTTGAGCACGTCCCGCCTGTTCATGAACGGCCTCGCACCGCGGATACGTTACACGAACGCCCGAAACAACGGCAGACAGCCAGCGGTATTTGTATATCATCAGGTGTTCTGATTCAGGAAGGAGACACGATGGCTAAGCTGCTGCTTGTCGGCACGCACGGACCGGACGACCCTACTCGCGCCAGCCTGCCCTACCACATGGGGAAAGGCGCGATTGAAGCGGGTCACGAGGTCAGCATCGCCCTCATGGTCGATGCCCCATTCATTCTGAAA
>JACQTH010000124.1 GCA_016210935.1 Acidobacteriota bacterium
ATGCAGACCAACCTGCCACGGGCAGCGCCTGCGGCCCTCGCGACGAGCCTGCCGCGGAGCGCGAGGCGCGTGGGGGTGGGGCCCCACGCGCATTAAATAATGGACTATTCGCTGAAGAAGAGCGTTCGCAACGTGGAAGTCGTTCGTGAGCTCGATGAGGCACGCCAGCGCGAGCTGTGGCGCTCGGTCGCCGTCAGCACGCTGGTCGTCGCCCTCGTGCTCGGCACGGCCTGGCAGCATTTCGAGCTGTTGCAGCACGGGTACCGGATTGAGCAGATGCGGCAGGAGCGGGCCGCGGAGGAAGAGATCAACCGTCACCTTCGGCTAGAGATTGAAACCCTGAGGGCGCCGAAGCGCATCGAGACGCTCGCCATCGAGCGGCTGCATCTGGTGGCGCCGGGACCGGACGACGCGGTCGTGGTCGAGCGGATCGCACCTCCGGGGCCGCCCCCCAAGTCCGTGATCGCTTCGCGCTGACGTCATGTCCGAGCAGCGACCGTTCAGCTGGCGCAGGACCATCCGAACGCGAGTCGGCGTCACCGCCGTCGCCCTCGGCGTCTGGGCGTGTGCGGTCGAGGCCAAGCTGATCTATTTGCAGGTGTACCGCCACGCCGAATTGCGCGCGCGCGCGGACCGCCAGCAGATGCGGACCTTCACCGTCCCGGCGAAACGCGGGGAGATTCTGGATCGCGACGGGCGGGTCCTGGCGTACAGCGTCGACGCGGATTCGATCTACGCCGTGCCGACCGACATTACGAATCGGCGGCGGACGGCGACGTCCATCTGCGCGGTTCTCGAGGGGTGCGATGCGGCAGAGCACAAGCTCTTCCTCGACCGACTCGGACGGCAGAAGGCTTTCGTTTTCCTCCGACGTCGTGTTTCCAGAGAGGAGGCCCGTCGAATCGAGCTGCTCGATCTGCCAGGTATCGGCTTCGCCAAGGAAGATCACCGGTTCTACCCCAACAAGGAACTCGGCGCGCATCTGCTGGGATATGTGGGTGTCGACAACTCGGGGCTTGCGGGCATCGAAGCGGCCTACGACATGCAAGTGCGCGGACGGGAGGGGGCGATCCTGATTCAGACCGATGGGCATCAGCACGCGTTCAGTCGCGTCGGCCGTCCGGCCACGGCGGGCGCCGCCCTCGAGCTGACGATTGATACCTACCTGCAGCACGTCGCCGAAAGAGAGCTGGCCGCGGCGGTTGCGGAGAATCGGGCAGCCGGCGGAAGCCTGGTGATGATGGATCCGTACTCGGGCGAAATCCTGGCGCTGGCGAACGCGCCCACGTTCAATCCGAACGCGTTCAACGCGGCCGGTGAGTCCGCCCGCCGGAATCGAGCCGTTCAGGATCTGTACGAACCTGGCTCGGCGTTCAAAATCGTCACCGCATCCGCTGCGCTGGAAGAAGGCGTGATGACGCCCGACGAGCCGATTGACGTCAGCCAGGGAATGATCCAGTTCGGGTCTCGGGTTATCGACGACGAGCATCGATACGGCGTTCTGAGCTTCACGGACGTCATCGCGAAATCGAGCAATGTGGGCGCCATCAAAGTCGGCTTGCGGCTCGGTCCAGAACGGCTTGGACGCTTCGTGCGCCGCTTTGGATTTGGCACGCGGATCAGTCGCGATTTTCCGGGGGAGAACCCGGGAATCGTGTGGGACCCGAAAGATCTCGACGATGGCGCGGTCGCGTCAGTCTCGATGGGGTATCAAGTAGGTGTCACCCCGCTGCAGATGGCGGCGGCGGCAAGCTCCATCGCGAACGGAGGGGAGCTTGTGGAGCCGCATCTGGTCCGCGCATTCGTCTGGAACGGCCGCCGGCTGGAAGTGCCGCGTCGCGCCGTCCGGCGCACGGTGAGCGCTGAAACCGCCGATCGGGTCATCAGCATCATGGAGGGAGTTGTCGCGAACGGGACCGGCCGATCTGCGGATATCGCGGGCTATACGGTCGCCGGCAAGACCGGCACGGCGCAGAAATTGATCGGCGGGCGTTACTCATCATCGAATCACTACGCATCGTTTGTGGGCTTCGTGCCGTCGAGGAAGCCGGCCATCGCGATGGTCGTGATGATCGACGATCCGCATGGGCCCGCGGGATATTACGGCGGGTCGGTGGCGGCACCGGTCTTCCAGCGCGTTGCGGATCTTGCGCTGCGGCGGCTGGGCATCCCGCGCACGATCAATCCGCCGCCCGTGCTCCTCGCGCACGGCGACGCTGAGGCGCATGAGCAGGCCGTGGTGCCGGCCCGCGCGCCGGTCGTTGAGACGACGTCGGAGAGCCGGGATGTGGTGCCGGACCTGCGTGGATTGAGCGGACGCGATGCCGTCCGAGCGCTGGCGCGGCTCGGACTCTCGGCCCAGCTCCAGGGCAGTGGTTTCGTCGTCGGGCAGGATCCGCCGGCGGGTGCGCCGCTCGAGGACGTGGCGACCTGTCAGCTGCGGCTGGCGCGGCTTCCGGCCGCGCCGGCGCCGACCCCACCGCAATGACGCTCGGTGAACTCGTGTCGTCGCTCGCTGACGATCCGCCGCTGACAGCCACCTCCGGCGCAGTGGATCACGCCGCCGCGTCGCGAACGGTCAAGGCGGTGGTCTACGACTCGCGGCGGGCGACGCCCGGCAGCGTGTTCGTCGCGCTCAGAGGTCAGCACGCGAACGGGACGGCCTTCGCGCGGCCCGCCGGCGCCAAAGGGGCCCTGGCGATCGTCGCCGAATCGGCGCCGCCGCCGGACGTTGGAGTCCCGTGGCTCGCAGTGACCGACAGCCGGTTGGCGCTGGCGCGCCTCGCCGCGCGATTGTTCGGCGACCCCAGCGACAGGCTGACCCTGGTCGGCATCACCGGCACGATCGGCAAGTCGACGACCGCCTTTCTGTCGAGCGCGTTCTTCGAAGCCGCCGGCATGCCGTGCGGCCTGGTGGGCACCGTGACCTATCGCATCTGCGGTGAAG
>JACQTH010000136.1 GCA_016210935.1 Acidobacteriota bacterium
ATCATCGTCCCCGTGGCGCTGTCGGGCGCCATTCTGGTGTTCCGCGGCGGCGCCGCCGGCAACGAGCCCCCTGTCCGGGTCATCCAAGGGCCCGACACCGGTCTCATCAGGCCGCACACCGCGAACGTCGATCCCGATAGCGGCGAGATCCTCGCCGGTGATCCCAGCGCGCGCGCCGTCCTCGTCTTCGATCGGCTCGCCAACGGCAACACGAAACCGAAGCGCGTCATTAGCGGCCCGAAGACCCAATTCCGCGAAATCGTCGGTGTGGCTTCGGACACGAAGCATAACGCGATCGTGGTCGCGAGCCGCACGCCTGGAGGACCGAGCGGGCTCTTCATCTTCAACCGCCTCGACGAGGGCGACGTCGCCCCCAAGCGCACGATCGCGGGTCCGTTGACCGGCGCGCTCGGACGCTTCCGGCAGGTCTCAGTCGACCCCGAGCGCGGCAAGATCTATCTCGCGGTGCAGGCGTTCCGCGGCCAGCAGCCGACGCCGAACAAGGCGGCCGACCTCTACACGAATGAAGCGTCGCTCAAGAAGCTGCGCACCTTCGAGGCGGAGGGCGGTCGTCGTGCGACCGGGCGCGACCTGCCGCGCCTGCTGCAGGCGGGCTTCATCGGCGTCTGGAATATCGACGACAACGGCAACGTGCCTCCGCGGATGATCATCCGCGGACCCGAGACACGAGCGAGCGGTTTCGCGGGCGTGGCGTTCAACCCCGAAGCGGGCGAAGTGTATGGGGTCAGCGGAGGCTTGAACGGATTCACGGCGTACCTGATTCCGCAGTTCTTCGAACGGCCCGGAGCCACGACAACGGCGGGCCGGTAGCTCCTTCCTTCTGAGGCCAGCCATGATCGACTTCCGTCGAATTCGGGGCATTCTGTCCGGATGCAGTGCGATTCTGATTCTCGGCGCTTCCCCGCTGCTCGCTCAAGGCGCCAGCGGCACCATCACCGGCACGATCACGGATGAAACCGGCGCGGTCTTGCCGGGCGTGACCGTTACGATTCGGAACGACGACACCGGCGCGGCACGCGAGCTGGTGACCGGACCCACCGGACGATTCCGGGCTCCCGATCTCCCGCCCGGCCCCTACAACCTCACGGCGTCGCTCTCGGGGTTCACGACCGTCGAGCGCCGTGGAATCCGATTGACGGTCGGACGCGAAGCCGTCGTCGACTTCGCACTGAAAGTTGGACTGATCGCCGACCTGGTGACCGTCACCGGCGAGGCGCCGACCGTGGACACGCGCACCGCGTCAACCGGCGGATTGATCTCCGAGGAGCAGATCAAGAACCTGCCGCTCAACGGCCGGAGCTTCATCGAGCTCGCCAACCTGACGCCGGGTGTGCAGCTCACCGACCAGGGCGGCCGCGGGACGAGCACCGGGTTCGGCCAGAAGATCAGCGTGCACGGCGCGCGCTACACGCAGAACCTCTTCACCCTCGACGGCACCATGATGAACGACCAGTTCAATCAGGCGGGAAGCGCCTCCGGAAACATGCTGGGGGTCGAGGCCGTCCGGGAATTCCTGGTGCTCACGAATTCGTTCAGCGCGGAATACGGCCGGCACACTGGCGCCGTCATCAACGCCGCCACGAAGACCGGAACGAATGCGTTCCGGGGATCGCTCTTCGAGTTCCATCGCAATGAGGCGCTCGACGCGAACCGATGGGAGGCCAAACGGAACAAGCTGTCGAAACCGGACTTCACCAGGAACCAGTTCGGCTTCTCCTCCGGCGGACCGATCGTCCAGAACAAGGCGTTCTTCTTCACCACGTACGAGGGGCTGCGGGAGCGCCTGGGGCAGACGAACACGTTCGTGGTGCCGACCGCGGCCGTGCGAAACGCCGCAGGATCGGTGCAGAAGCCGTTTCTCGAGTCGTATCCGCTGCCGAACGGCGTGGTCCTGGACGCGCAGCGCGCGGAGTACGTGAGGCAGGACACGCGCACCACCGACGAGCATTACGCCGTCGGACGGATCGATTACCAGTTTTCACCGTCCAACACGGTGTTCGCGCGCTACACGTTCAACGACGGCGAGGTGACGAACCCAAACCGCGTCACGACCGGCGAAATCACGAAGACCCGCTTTCAGTTCCTGACTGTTGAATACCAGATGATAAGGGGCGGCGGGTTTCTCAACCGCGTGCAGCTGGGGTACACGCGCAGCCGGCTCGACGGCTTCGACTACGTCCTCGACGGCGTAACCCTGCCGCGCAAGACGTTCACCGACGCCGATCGCGGTATCGGCGCGCTGACGATCACCGGGTTGAGCGGCTGGGGCGGCAGCACGACGAATCCCAAATTCCACCGCTTCGCGAACATGCAGATCAGCGACACGGTGTCATTGCTGAAGGCTTCTCACAGCCTGCGGGTCGGCGGCCACATGGAATTCCAGATGTACGACCTCACGTCCGACTTCACGTCGATGGGATCGTACAATTTCCGATCGATCAACGACTTTCTGGCGAACCGGGCCCGGACCTTCGACGCGGTGCAGCCCGGGTCGGACACGAGCCGGCGGTTGCGCCAACCGGTCTTCGGCTTCTTCGTCCA
>JACQTH010000137.1 GCA_016210935.1 Acidobacteriota bacterium
CTGGGGTGCCTAAAGTGCCTGGCGTGCCTGGAGTGCCTGGAGTGCCCTGAGGTGTCTGGAGTGCGTGGGGCGTGTAGTGGTAAACGCACATTAGGCACTGCAGGCACTCTGGGCACTTCAGGCACCCTGACGATCAGCGAGGGAACGATGAAACGAAGAGAATTCCTGATTTCGTCCGTTGTGGGTTCCGCCGCGGCAGCGACCACACCACTCTCGGGATCCGAGCGCGACGGGCAACCCCGCCCCGCAACAGCGACGCGCAAAATCCTGATTGCCGGCGGCGGATTCGGGACCGCCTTCATCCGCTACATGGCCACCCTGACCGGCAAAAAGCGGCCGCGACTCTGCTATCTGCCGACCGCGTCGGCGGACAGTCCGAACGGCATCATCAGCTGGTTTCGCGCCTGCGCGGAGCTCGAGGTCGTCGCGTTCGCGCAGGAAAGCTTCATTGCGAGCACGCGTCAGAGTCAGGGCTGGGATGAAGTCATGTTGTCGATGGACGGCATCGTCGCATCGGGCGGCAACACGTTGAATCAACAGGCCATCTGGAAGGCGCAGGGGATCGATGTCGTCCTGCGGCAGGCGTGGGATCGGGGAATCGTCCTCGGAGGAGCGAGCGCGGGGTCACTCTGCTGGTTCGAGGAGGGCACGACGGACTCGCGGCCGAAGGAGCTCACCATCGTCAAATGCCTCGGCTTCCTGAAAGGCAGCCACTCGCCTCATTACGATCGGGAGCCGGGCCGCAGGCCGCTGTATCAGAAGTTGATTGGATCGGGCGACATGAAACCCGGATACGCGTGTGACAACGACGCCGGCATCTACTTCGAGGACAACGAGGTCAAACGGGTCGTCTCGACGCGCGCGGACGCGAAGGTGTACTACGTGAGCGTCGTTGGCGGCAAGGTCGTCGAGAAAGTCCTGGAACCGGAAAGAATCTCCTGACTACGGGCTGCAGGCTTCAGGCTACGGGCTACGGGCTACGGGAGACGGCATCGGAGTCTGCGTTGCTGGAGCCTGGAGCCTGGAGCCCGGAGCCCGCAGCCTGTAGCCCGAAACTCCGCAGTCGATGAATTCAGAGTCTCCAACGCTTCATCCCACGTCTCAAAGATTCGACGGGTACGTCGCTCCGCGCGCGCTTCAAGACGGCCAAAGGATGACGCTGTACGTCTGGGGCCGCCCGCGTCACTTCCCCACGCTCCCCACGCCGACGGTCCGTTACTTCGATGTCGCAGCCGGCGCCCGCGTTCTGGCGCATTGCCACTGGCAGCCATCGCCGCGTCATCACCCGACACTCCTCGTCCTGCACGGGCTGGAAGGATCGAGCAGCGCCCATTACATGTTGGGCATCGCCGACAAGGCGTGGAAGCGGGGCTTCAATGTCGTTCGTCTCAATCAGCGCAACTGCGGGGGGACCGAACATCTCTCGGAAGGACTCTACCACTCGGGTCTGACGCACGATCCGGCCGCCGTGCTCCACGAGTTGATCGAGATCGACGGCATTCAATCGATCGGGCTCGTCGGCTATTCACTCGGCGGCAACGTGTCACTCAAGCTCGCCGGCGAGTACGGCGACCGCGCACCCGAACAGTTGCGCTCGGTCGTCGCAGTGTCGCCGACGATGGACCTGACGGCGTGTGTGGAGGCGCTGGAGCAGCCGGGCAATTGGATCTACCAGTGGAACTTTGTCCGAAATCTGAAGCGCCGGATGCGCCGGAAAGCCCGCGCCTGGCCGGGAAAGTATTCGATCGACCGGCTGACGTCGATCCGGACCGTGAGGCAGTTCGACGAACGCTTCACGGCGCCGCACCACGGGTTCCGTGACGCGACCGACTACTACTATCGCGCCAGCGCCGCTCGGGTGATTGCCAATGTGAAGGTGCCGACGCTCATCCTCACGGCCGAAGATGATCCGTTCGTGCCGACGGCTCCGTTCGCGGAGCCCGTGGTCACCGGCAATCCGGCGATCACCGTCGTCATCACGGCGCACGGAGGACACTGCGGGTTCTTCGCGGCCGAGCGCGACGGGTACGACGGCTACTGGGCGGAGCAGATGGCGGTGGAATGGAGCGAGCGAGAGGTCCGGCTAAAGCCGGACACGACGACGAGGAAGTCTGCGAAGAAGGAAGTCTCGTAGCGCCCGCCTTCAGGCGGGCCCGCCGGGCACCAAGCGTCAAGTCCGCGCAGCGAGCAAATCGATCAGCTTCTTTGCGAACTCCGGACCTTTTCCCTGCTCTTCGTGCTTGAAATAGACGTAAATCGTCGGGCACCGGCCCGCGACGCCCCCGATCGTCGCGGCCCAGCGTGCGATGTCCTCGTCCGTATAGCCTTCATCGCGCAGCCGAAAATACGCGAATTCCGCGGTCGTGACCACGGGCGTGGAGAGCCTGTCCGTGTCAGCGACACACACCGCTTTTCCGCGCGAACGCAAGGCCTCCCACACCTCTTCGTGGTGCCATGATGGATGCCGGAATTCGAAGGCGGCGGGCGCGTTTTTCGGAAGGCCTGCGAGAAAGCCCTCCAGCGCCGCCACATCTTTCTTGTACGACGGCGGAAGCTGGAAGAGCAGCGCGCCGAGCTTCGGCCCGAGCGTGCCCGCAAGATCGCAAAACGATCGCGTCAGCTCGCCGACGTTCCGCAGCCGCGCGTCGTGGGTGATGCGCCGCGGGGCTTTCAGCGTCAGCTTGAAGTCGTCTGGTGTGGCGGCCGCCCACCCCGAGAGCGTCTTCTCGTTCGGAAAGCGGTAGAACGTGTAGTTGATCTCGACGGTCTGAAACCGATCGGCGTAATAGAGCAGCATCTTCGCGGACGGGAGATCCTCCGGATAGAAGCTGCCCTTCCACTCCGGATAGTTGTAGCCCGAGGTGCCGACGTAAATCATGATCGTGTCCGCGGGCGGTTCATAACCTGCGCGGTCCACCGCCGTGCCGCCGGCGGAAGCCTGAAACGGTCCGGCAGCGCTGTCCAGCGCTCCCGGCCTCGATAGTAAACCGGTTTCAGCGCCGGAAACTCCGTGGTGAAGGCACGGTAGCGCTCGCGCAGCGCCTGGAAGCGGCGATCGGACGACCTGAGAGGGCGGTGCGGGTAGTTGAGAAGCACGCGTTCGACCTTCCAGATGTTGTGCTCGGACAACCTCCAATCGTAGTCCCCCATCACCCGAAGATCGACGATGGCGTACGCGGTGATGCGTCCGGTCAAATCGACGTACGGCTCGACGTAGCTGAGCGCCAGCGCGCGCGGGGTCCGGAAGACGGGCTTGCGGCCGTGCAGCCCGGGATCGCGGGAGCGCGCGACTGATCCCCAGAGGCCGCGCCGCTGGTAGACGAAGATGACGTGATCGAGCTCGTCAATCGATTCGAAGCTCAGCACGCGCGGCGGATAGCCGTGCTGTTCGAGGATGACCGCCGCGGCCAGCGTGGCCTCGAGGCAATGCGCCGTGCCGGTCCGGACGACGCCGCGGAAACTGCGCAGCGTGGCGCGTCCGCCGGGTTCGTTGTTGTATGGAAGGTCGTTCAGGAAGCGTTGCACGAGCCGCGGCGTGCGGCAGCGGCGGACGATCGCGCGTTCCGCAGTAGTAAAAGCGGATAAGGGTGGCCGCCCGCCCTCGGGCGACGTTCGCGTTGTCGCCGGTCGCGGTCCCACGAATCCCACTCAGGATCTTCCGGCAGCCGCCTTCGCCAAGGCTACGCGAGCCACGCCGAAACGCTTCGCGCGTAGGCGGGAAGACGGAAGCCACGAGGAAGTCACCGACCCCAGACC
>JACQTH010000138.1 GCA_016210935.1 Acidobacteriota bacterium
GAGAAAAATCACGACGGCCACGACGGTCGTGGCCATGAAGAGGAACACGAGCTGCTTGCCGCTGAGCTGGATCTCGTGGAATCCTTCTTCGGACATAAGCTCCTGTCGGTTCCCGGGGTTCGGGATTTGGGATTCGGGATTCGAAAGTGGGAACAGGCACCAACGAATTCCGACCGCCGAACCCTGAATCCCGGGCGCGCTAGGACACTTCGCCCTTCACGCGGTTCTTCAGTAACTCGAGCAAGTCGATGGGCAGCGGAAAGATAATGGTCGAATTCTTTTCGGACGCGATCTCCGTCAGGGTCTGCAGGTACCGCAGCGTGATCGTGACCGGCTGAGCGGCGATGACCGCAGCCGCCTGGGACAACTTGACCGACGCGCTCAGCTCGCCGTCCGCGTGAATGATCTTAGCACGTTTCTCGCGCTCGGCTTCGGCCTGGCGGGCCATCGCCCGCTGCATATCCGGCGGAAGGTCGACGTGCTTGACTTCGACCGACGACACCTTGATGCCCCACGGGTCGGTGTGCTGGTCGAGGATCTGCTGCAGCTGGTGGTTCAGCCGCTCGCGCTCCGCCAGCAGATCGTCGAGCTCGACCTGCCCCAGCACGCTGCGCAGGGTCGTCTGCGCCAGCTGCGAGGTGGCGTAGTGGTAGTTCTCCACTTCGACGATCGCCCGCCGCGGATCCATCACGCGGAAATAGACCACCGCGTTGACCTTCACCGACACGTTGTCGCGCGTGATGATGTCCTGCGGCGGCACGTCCATGACGATCGTCCGCAGGCTGACCCGCACCATGCGATCGACCGGGGCAAACACGAGGATGATCCCCGGCCCCTTGGCCTGCGGCAGCAGCTTGCCGAGCCGGAAGATGACGCCGCGCTCGTACTCGGCCAGGATCTTGATCGAGCTGAGCAGGTAGAAGAGAAGGATGAACCCGATGATCAGCAGAGGGTTCACAATCATGACGGCTCCTTGGCGCGACGCACGGTTAAGGTGAGCCCGTCGACCGACGTCACCCGGACCGGCTCGCCCACGGCGATCGGCTCTGACGCGGTCGCATTCCAAATCTCGCCGCGGGCTCGGACGCGGCCGATCTCACCCGGACCGATGGCCGTCAGCATCACGGCCATCTGATCGATCATCCCGCTCTCCCCCGTGACCGATCGACGACGCTGCGCCGTAATCGCGATCTGTACGAGGAAGATGAGGATGCCTGACAACGCGGCGACCACCGGGAGGATGACGCGAAGACTGACCTGCAGCTCCGGGGCCGTGGAGTCGATCAGCATGAACGAGCCAAAGAGCAGGCTCGCGATGCCGCCGACGGTCAGCAACCCGAAGCTCGTCACTTTGATCTCGAGGACCAGCAGCAGAATCCCGAAGAGGACGAGCGCCAGACCGGCGTAATTCACCGGCAGAATCTGAAACGCGAAAAACGCGAGCAGCAGACAAATCCCGCCGACGACCCCCGGCAGAATGGCGCCAGGGTTCCAGAGCTCGATCGTCAGGCCCAGGGTCCCGAGACTGAGCAGGAGGTACGCGATGTTCGGATGCGCGATGCCGCTCAGGAAACGCTCGCGCCAGTTCATCCGCAGCGGGATGACACGCGCGTTCTTCGTCTGCAGCACGATCGTGTGTCCGTCGAAGCGTTTGACGGTCCGGCCGTCGAGCAGCTTGATGAGATCGTCGACCGACGGGACGATGGCGTCGATGAGAGGGGGCGTCGCCTCGAGCGCTTCGCGCTCGGTGAACGAGCGGCTCTCGAGGACGGCCGCCTCGGCGAGCTCCACGTTCCGTCCCCGGTTGCTCGCGAGCGTCCTCGCGTCCGCGGCAACATCGGAGGCTGCCTTTTTCGACAACGTCTCGTTCATCGACTCGCCGGTGCCGGAGACCGGATGGGCGGCGCCGATGTGAGTGCCTGGCGCCATCGCGGCGACGTCGGCCGCCAGCGTGATCAGAAAGCCTGCGGACGCGGCGCGTGCGCCGCTCGGGCCGACCCAGACCGCGACCGGCGTCTTGGCGCCGATGATGGCCGAATTGATCGCGCGGGCGGAGTCGAGCAGGCCGCCGGGCGTCCGCAGCGTGAACACGACCAGGGCCGCGCGATCCGCGTCCGCACGGCGGATCGCCTCCACCATGTACCGGGAGGAAATGGGGTGGATGAGCGCGTCGACTTCCGACGCGTAGATGAGCGGTTGATCCGCCGCGCCGCCGACCGACGAGGAGGCGGCGAGCATGAGCGCCCACAAGACGAGACGCCCAAGACGCATGAGGAGATCTTATCATTTCAACCTCCGGAGCATCTCCTCCGCCTCTTTGCGCTCAGAGCTTCCCGGATCGTCCCCGGTCAGCTGCAGGACTCGCTCGAGGGCGGCCCTCGCCGCCTCGGGATCGTTCGCCTGTTCGTAGACCTGCGCGAGAACGAGATGCGCCGCCACGGTGTCGCGGCTCCAGATGGACATCTTCAGCTCGTCAATCGCCTCGCGGTGCCGGCCGCCGCGGAGATAGAGCCGCCCGAGGAGGAGATGAGGCTCGGCCTGGTAAGGGGACAAGTAGAGCGACCGCCGCAGATCGGCCATGGCATCGCGATCGCGCTCCGCGTCGAACATGCGCCGGCCACGATCGAGGTAAAAGCTCGCGAGCTGCTGCTGTTCGCGCTGCTCGGTCTTGAACAGCGACGCCTCGAGCTCGGTCGCCCGATCGGGTTTGAGATCCTGCTTCACTCGCTCGAGCCCCGGCGGCAGCCCGTCGCCCGCGCCCGTTCGAGACTTCTCGAGTGTCTCGTAACCAGGCGCCAGCCGCGCCGCCAGCTCCTTCTCCCTGGCGGCCTCCGCGGCGGCATGGGCGTGTGCGAGCGCGATCGACAGGAGGAAATGCGCTTCGCCGTCGACGGGGCTTCGACGAACCGCTTCTCTCAACCAGTAGATGGCGGCCTGCGTGTCCCGCTCCTTCAGATACGCATACCCGAGATTGAAGAAATAGTCGCCGTCTTCCGGACCCAATTCCGCCGCCCTGGTGAAATAGTACGGCGCACGGCCGATCTCGGCGCTCGCCGGTCGGCGCAGTTGAATCACACCGAGGTTGTTGAACAGCGGCGCCACGGCATGCCGATCGAGAAGGGCCTTCAGCGTGGCGAAGGCGGCGTCGTACCGCTGCAACGAAATGTGCGACAGGCCGGCGAGAAATTGAGCCGTCGAACGCAGCGCCGAGTGGGCCGGGATCGCTTCGGCGTGGCGCAGGGCGGACGCATGGTCGCCCTGGAGCGTCCGCACGCGCCACAACGCGAGTCGCGCCTCCTCATAGCCGTCGAACCGGTCGAGCGCGGATTGCAGGAAGCTCGTTTGGGCCGCCGGCGAATCCGCCTGCAGGCCCTTCACGTACTGCTCGAACGCAGGCAGTGGCGGGCGGCGGCCTGTCGGGTCGCGTGCGGGGGTGACGGGTGTGGCCGCGTCCCGCTCCGCCCCGGGTCGCGGAGCTTGTGCCGCGATCGGCGCCACCCGCGGCAGCGGGTTCGATCGCGCGAGCCGGTCCGCCAACCGCTCGACAATCTCGTACAGCGTATTCAGCGCGCCGCGTTCGACGATCTCCGGCAGGATTCGGCCGCTGTCGAGCCGCAGCGCGCGAATCGCGACCAAGAGATCATCACCGCTGACGTCAACCGATCCGCTGACGATATGGCCGGCGCCAACCACCTGCCCGGCGCGAATCACCGTGGCGCGACTCAAGTCTGCGGCGTGCGGCAATTGCAGGCGCTCGAACGCCCGCAGGCGTTCGTCGCGTGTGACAATCGCGATGCCGCGCTGCTCCAGGAGGTCGGAGAGCAGGACCGACACGCCCTCGCCCAGCCAGGCCGTCCGTGGTTGGCCCGGCGCGGGGACGAACGGCATCACCAGCACGGGCGGGGCGTCTGGCTGAGCAGCCGGCACAGCCGCTCCCAGCAGCAGGGCGAGGATTACCGCAAGCAAGCGCCTCTCGTTCATGGGGATGTTCTTCGCCCAACCGTCAGCAGGCACGCGGGATCGCCGGCCGCCCGGCACCGCGCCACCTGCGCCTCGTCTGGCAGCCCGAGCCGTTCGAACAGACGCGTCACGGCCGCGGCATAGAAC
>JACQTH010000107.1 GCA_016210935.1 Acidobacteriota bacterium
CAGCGTCGGCCAACAGGGCGCGGTCGAGCTCGGCCTCGTCATGGACTTCGACCAGCACGAAGAGACCGAACTGGCGCGCAGCCCGCAGGAGCCCTCTCAGTTCATCATCGCCAAGCGCCGCGACGATGAGCAGGACCGCATCTGCGCCCATCGCCCGGGCTTCTGCAAGCTGATACTCGTCCACGACGAAATCCTTCCGGAGCACGGGAACCGACACCGCCGCGTGAACGGCGTCCAGGTGTTCAATCGAGCCGTCGAAGAACGTCGGCTCGGTCAGAACCGAGATGGCCGCCGCGCCCGCCGCCTCGTACGCGCGCGCGATGGCGGTGACGTCGTAATCACGGCGAAGAATCCCACGAGCCGGCGAGCGGCGCTTGCACTCGGCAACGACGTTCAGGCGACCCGGCCTGGTGAGCGCAGCGGCGAAGTCCCGCGCGCCGGCACGCCGCCGCGCGGCGCGTTCCAGCGTCTGGAGCGGCACGTCGGCGCGGCGGTCCTCGACGATTTTCCGCGCCGCCGCGACGATGGCGTCCAGGATGGTGGAGCGTCGAGACATGTGTCAGACAGCTGCGCTCGCCGCGTCGGTCTCACGCGAGGCCGTCGCCAGCTTCGCCAACACCTCGGCTGCGCGACCCGAATCGATGCTCTCACCCGCCAGCGAGATCCCCGAACGCACGTCGGCAGCGCGACCGGCGACAAACAGCGCCGCGCCCGCGTTCACCAGGACGACATCCCGCCGGGCGCCCCGCTCACCCGCAAGGACGGCGCGTGCGATTGCCGCGTTCTCGGCCCCGTCCCCGCCCAGCAGATCGCCCGCCGCCGCCTTCGGAATCCCAAACTCTGACGGGTGGACATAAAAGGTGTTCACCGTCCCGCCGCGGCATTCGGAGACTTTCGTGTAGCCGGTGGTCGAAATCTCGTCGATGCCGTCCGCGCCGTGCACCACCCACGCGCGCTCGGAGCGGAGAAGCGCCAGGGCGCGGGCCAGCAACTCGGTGAATTCCGGCCGCGGCACGCCGACGATCTGTCGCCGCGGCCCGACAGGGTTCGTCAGCGGCCCGAGCAGGTTGAATGCGCTGCGCACGCCCAGCTCACGTCTGACCGGCGCCGCGTGGCGCATCGAGGGATGGAAGGTCGGCGCAAAGAGAAACGCCAGGCCGACTTCCGTCAGACATCGCTCGACGATCGGCGGCGCTGCACTGGTATTGACCCCGAGGGCCTCGAACAGGTCCGCGCTCCCACAACGGCTCGAGACCGACCGGTTCCCGTGCTTCGCGACGGTCACGCCCGCCGCCGCAACCACGACTGAAGCTACCGAGGAAATGTTGAACGTGCCGGATCGATCGCCGCCGGTCCCGCACAGGTCGAACGCCGCCGGGTACGGCTTCGACAGCTTCACGGCATGTTCTCTCATCGTCCGGGCAAGCCCGACGACTTCGTCGGGCCGTTCGCCTTTCATCGCCAGACCGACGAGAAAGCCGGCGATCTGCGCCGGGGTCGCCCGCCCTTCCATGATTTCCGTCATGGCGGCGGCTGCTTCGTCGGTCGTGAGATCGCGGCTGCGGGTCAGCTTCTCGAGCAGTGGAGTGAACATATGCAGGTGCCGGGCCCGGCTAAAGCCGGGCACTACAAAGCCTCCGGGAAAGGGCGCAGCATCTCACGACGACGCTTCGAGAAAATTCCGGAGCATCTGGCGTCCGTTCGTCGTCAGGATCGATTCCGGATGGAACTGCACGCCGTGAAGCGGGTGCGTCCGATGGCGCAGCGCCATGATGATGCCCTCGTCTTTGCTGCGCGCGCTGATTTCCAGCTCTTGCGGGAACGGATCCTCCGCGACGATGAGCGAGTGATAGCGCGAGGCGGTCAACGGCGTGGGCAGGCCCACAAACACCCCCCGCCTGTCGTGCTCGATGGACGACGTTTTGCCGTGCATCGGACGGGGCGCGCGCACGACGCGACCACCGAAGGCGTAGCCGATCGCCTGATGCCCGAGGCACACGCCCAGGATCGGCGTCTCGGTGCCGCATCGGCGAATCAGATCGACCGTAATGCCCGCGTCCTCCGGACGGCCCGGACCGGGCGAGATGACAATGCGCCGCGGGCGCAGCGCCATGACTTCGTCCACGGTGACGCGATCGTTGCGCCGCACGACCACGTCGACCCCGAGCTCCCCGAGGTACTGCACGAGGTTGAACGTGAACGAGTCGTAGTTATCGAGGACGAACACCATTACAGGCCCCGCGCCAGCTCCAGCGCGCGGATCAACGCGCGCGCCTTGTCCCTCGTCTCCTCGTATTCCGCCGCGGGGTTCGAGTCGGCGACGATCCCGGCGCCCGCCTGCACGTAGGCGCGGCCGTTGACCATCACGATCGTGCGGATCGTGATGCAGCAGTCCAGATTCCCCGCGAAGTCGAGGTATCCGACGGCGCCGGCGTAGATGCCCCGCCTGGCGGGCTCGAGCGCCGCGATGATCTCCATCGCACGGACCTTCGGGGCGCCCGATACGGTGCCGGCAGGAAAACACGCCGCCAGCGCGTCGAGACGATCGTGACCTTCCGCCAGTCGCCCCTCCACGATGGAGACCAGATGCATGACATGCGAGTACTTTTCGAGCGCCATGAACTGCGGCACGCGCACGGTACCGTATTCAGCCACCCGGCCCAGGTCGTTGCGGCCGAGATCGACGAGCATCACGTGCTCGGCGCGTTCCTTCTCGTTCGCTTTCAGCTCGTCGGCGAGACGCTGATCGTCGTCGGGCGTCTGACCGCGGGGGCGCGTGCCGGCGATGGGATGGGTCTCCATTCGCCGGCCCTCGACGCGGACGAGCATCTCGGGAGAAGCGCCGACCATCGACACGTCGCCCATGCGAATGAAAAACATGTAGGGCGACGGATTCACGTGGCGAAGGGCGCGATAGACCGTGAACGGATCCGCGGCGACCTCGGCCTCGAAGCGTTGCGAGAGGACCACCTGATAGATGTCTCCGGCCGCGATGTGCTCTTTGGCCGTTCTGACCTTCTGCTCGAAGTCCTCGCGCGCCGTGTTGGACCGCACCTGCAGGGGCGGCGCCGCGTGCGGCTCGCGGTGCGACAGCGCGCGGTCGAGCTCCCGTTCGAGGAACTGAATCTTGGCGCAGGCGAATTGATAGAGCGCCTGGAGATCGTCGTCTGCCGAGATGCGCGCGTTCGCGATGATCAAGATCCGGTGCTGGACGTGATCGAAGGCCAGCACCGTGTCGAACAGCATGAACCCCGCCAGATCGTCCGTCGGACTGGAGGTCTCGGGCCTGGCCTCCTGCAGCGACACCGGCTCGAACCACGGGACCGCGTCGTACCCCACGTAGCCCACGGCGCCGCCGGTGAAGCGTGGCAGACCCGGCACGTACGGAGATCGGAAATCGGCCATCAAGCGTCGCAGCGTCGCAAGAAACGGCTCGTCCACCTCGGTGGTTTGCCCGGCGCGATCGATGATGGTCTTGCCGTTGCGCGCGCGCAGGATGAGAAAGGGGTCCTTGCCGAGGAACGAATACCGGGCGACCTGCTCCCCACCTTCGACGCTTTCCAGCAGGAACGCGTAGTCGGAGTGCTCGGCGATTTTGAGGAACGCCGAGACGGGCGTCAGCAGGTCGGCCATCAGTTCCTTGCAGACGGGCACGAAGGTGCCGCGCTGTGCAAGCTCCACGAATTCGTCGTAGGTCGTTTGCTGCATATTTAACTGGGGCTGCGGCCCCAGACCCCGGCTCAGGCCCGGCTCAGGCCGGGCAAGACCACCGGGAGACCCAGTTTCCGCTTCGCGGCCGCCCGCATCTCCGCTTCGGGCGCGCGGTCACCGGTCCACCATTCGAGCTGCAGGCACGCCTGCGCGATGAGCATCTCGAGCCCGTCGATCGTCTGACAACCCGCAGCCGCCGCCTCTCGCAGCAGGCGCGAGCGCGGCGGGTGGTAGACCAGGTCGTACACCAGGGCGCCGTCGAACGGCCCCTCGAAAGGGGTCTGTTCACTCCCGGGGGCCGTTCCCACAGGCGTCGCGTTCACGAGGAGATCCCACGAGCCCGCTGCCGGCGGCCATGACCCGATTGACGCGCCCGTCGATGCGGCGATCTCGGTGGCTTGCTGGCGGCGTCGTGCGTGAATCGTGACCGCGGCGCCCCGGGAGCGGAGAGCCACCGCGACGCCACGGGCCGCCCCGCCAGCCCCCAGAATGGCCGCTCGAAGACCCTCCACCCGGATGCCGCGACGCGTCAGAGGCGCCAGAAAGCCGGCGACGTCGGTGTTGGTGGCCTCCACTCGACCGCCCGCAAACCGCAGCGTGTTGCAGGCGCCGACGCGGGCCGTGAGTTCGTCGAACCCCTCCGCGCGCTGAAACAGCGACACTTTCATCGGCGCCGTCACGCTCAGACCTGCCACCCGCATCTCACGTGCGAACTCCAGCAGATCGTCGGCATCGGCACTCTCGATCGACACGTAGACGGCATCGCGATTCAGCACGCGAAACGCGGCGTTGTGCATGGCCGGTGACACCGAATGGGCGATCGGCGACCCGACGACCCCGTAAATCTCCGCATCCGCACCGACTTCACCGAACCGAAATTCCTGCCGCATGGCCGCAGGCGTCAGTTGTCCCACGACGGACATGGCACCGGCGTACGACCATGCCGATCCGAAGCGCCACGGGAGCAGACGGGTCGGCCATCCGGTGACACCCATCGCCAGCAGAACCTTCGGCCGGTCGCCGAGAAGAGATCCCGCCTCGCGCAAGCGCAGGAGATCGCGCAACGTCGCCGCGGCGACGGCGACCTTGACGACACCGGCACCGACGCCGCGCATCGCCGCCACTCGATCGGCCAGATCCTCGGGACAGTCGTCGAACGTGTGATGCGACAACACGACACGGTCGAGCCATCGCTCATCGAGACCTGCCGTCACGTCGGCCTTCCACTCGACATCGACCCAGTCCGCTCCCAGTTCCAGCGCCTGCCTCAGAATCTGCGCGCGCTCTGGCTCAGATCCCGCGAACCGTCCGCCCTCCCAGGCTGGATGACACGCCACGAGCACCGGGCCGAGTCGTCCTTGAAGCGCGCCCGCGACGTCGACATCACGGACGCCGTCGAGCCGCAGCTCCACAAGATCTGCCCCGGCGCGCGCCGCTTCGTCGCGACGACGCCGAAGGTCGCGCATGGTGTCGGCGGTCACCGTCACGCACAGAAGACTCAAAGGGTTTCTTCTCTTCCTTGTGTCTTGAGACTGCTTTTCAAACTCTTCTTCGTGCAACAAAAAAGCCTCTTCAACCGCAGTGGGCTGAAGAGGCTTTGAGGTCTCCCTCGTGGAATCCTGGTTTTTACCCTGGATGCCTCTCCAGCGTGGGTCTAAAGGACCACCACCACGCAGAGAGGTAGCTCGTGCCGCGATAGAAGGATCGGAGGTTAATGGCGTAGAGGTTCAGGTTCATCGGAACAGAGCCGGACGACAATAGCAGATGCCGCTCCGAACTGTCAAGCTTGATCGCCCATTTCTCCTTGAGCCACAAGCAGTTCGCCCGTATAATCAATCGACGCTTCGCGATCGGTCACACGGGTATTAGTAACGAAGCTTCGCCTCAAACCGACCAGTGAACCTGCGCGAAGCTTCGTTACTAGGTTTTGCGCGGCCGCACATGCGGCCGCGCCTAAGCCGGGCTTGCACAGGAAATGTGACCGTTTTGTACACGTTCTACCCGTGCAAGCACGGCTGACGACTCATGTCCATGCGCATTCGTCTCCGGGGCAGCCTCTTCCTGATAATAGGACTGTCGCTCGTCGCGCTGCCGGCGATCCCCTCGGCTGACACGCCGATGATGCCCCTCGAGGAGATTCGGCCGGGCATGAAAGGCGTGGGCCAGACCGTCTTCACGGGCAGCCGCATCGAAGAGTTTCAAGTCGACATTCTCGGCGTGCTCCGGAACGTGATTGGCCCGAAGCGCGGCCTTATTCTCGCGCGCCTGTCCGGCGGACCGCTCGCGCAGTCCGGCGTCATCGCCGGAATGAGCGGCAGCCCGGTATATGTCGATGGCCGGCTCATCGGCGCCGTCTCGTACGCGCTGGGCGCGTTCTCGAAAGAACCGATCGCGGGGATCACGCCGATCGCCGAAATGATCGAGCTGGCCGCGCTCGACACCCCGCGCGCTCCGATGAAAGCCGCCCGCCTGGAGCTTCCGGTCACCCGCGAAGGCCTTGCGGCGGCGCTCCGTCAGAGTCTTTCCTCCTTCCGGCCGTTCGCCGAACGGTCCAGCGACGTGCAGGCCGTCGGCGCTCCCGAACTCAGCGCGCTCGCGTCGATGCTGCGTCCAATCGCGACGCCGCTCGTGATGAGCGGTTTCCATCCGGACGTTGGCGGGCTCGTGGCCGGCGCGTTTCGCGACTCCGGGTTCGAGCCCGCAGGCGCCGGAGGCGGCTCGGTGCCCGTCCTCACTCGTCCTGGCTCAACGGCGCCGCTTCGGCCGGGTGACGCAGTGGGCGTCAACCTCATCACCGGGGACCTGTCGCTCGGCGGGGTCGGCACGGTCACTCATATCGACGGAAACAAGGTGTACGCGTTCGGCCATCCGTTCTACAACCTCGGGCCGACGCAGTTTCCGATGACCCGCGCGCACGTCCATACGGTGCTGCCGAGCCTGTTCTCGTCCATCAAGATTGCGGAGACCGGCGACATCATCGGCACGTTCCAGCAGGATCGATCGACGACGATCGCGGGCCAGCTCGGGGCCGGCCCGAGGCTCATCCCCGTCGAGATCGGGCTCGAAACGGCGAGGGGCGTCAAGAAAGATCTCACGTTCAAGATCGTCGAAGATCAGCTCTTTACGCCGCTGCTGACGTACGTGTCGATCCTGAACAGCCTGACGTCCTACGAGCGCGAGTTCGGCGCCGCCACCTTCACCGTCAAGGGTCAGGCGACGGTTAAGAAGCACGACCCGATCGCCTTCGAAGACATTTTTACAGGCGACGCGCCGTCGATGGGCGCGGCCACCTATGTCGTCGCGCCGATCGCGTTCCTGATGAACAACGACTTCGAGCGCGTCGAGCTGGAGAGTCTGAAGCTCTCCATCGCGACGAGCGAGCAGCCAAAGACCGCCACCATCGAGCGGGCCTGGCTCGACACCGTGAGGCCGAGGCCCGGCCGGCCGGCCACATTGAAGCTCCTGATGCGGACGTATCGTGGCGATGAGGTGACCCACACGGTGCCCATCGACATCCCCGCCAACGCGTCCGGCACCGTCTCCATCATGGTCTCCGATGGTTCGCGCCTGGCCCAGTGGGAGCAGCGCGAAGTGCGCCAGTCGCTCAAGCCGAGCGGCGTCGCCAACGCCATCCGGGCGCTGAACCACGCGCGCAAGAACAATCGCTTGTACATCAAGCTCCTCAGCTCCGACGCCGGAGCCGTCATCAACGGCGAGCTGCTCTCGGCCCTGCCGCCCTCGGTTCTGTCGGTCCTCGAAGGGGATCGCAACAGCGGCAACTTCACGCCGCTCCGGAGCGCGACCATCGGTGAATGGGAAGTCGCCACCGATCACGCCGTCTCGGGTGTCCGCTTCCTGACCGTCAACCTGGATTCGATCAATTGAACGTCCCTCGCGGTCGTCTTCTGACACTCTGCCTCATGGTGACGGCGCTGGCCGCCGTCTCGTGGGCGGCCTCCCCCATCATCTGGCAGGTCTCTACTCAATCGGAGCTGCTGGAGGGCGAGGTCGAGAACCTGTCCATCGACAGCAACGGCCGGCTCGTCCTCGCTCCGGCGACCGAGCTCGTCGAGGAGACGACGGCGCCTTTTCTCTGGACGATTCTTCAGGCCGGAGACGGCGCGATCTATCTCGGCAGCGGGAACGAAGGAAAAGTCTTTCGGGTGCCCCCCGGGGGAAAGGCGTCTGTCTTCTATGATGCGCCGGAGCTCGAAGTGCATGCGCTGGCGCAGGGACTGGACGGATCGATCTATGTAGGGACCTCACCTGAAGGAAAGATCTACAAGGTTGACGCTTCCGGCTCGGCTGCCGTGTTTTTCGATCCGGACGACAAATATATCTGGTCGCTCGTGTTCGATCGCGCCGGGACGCTCTTCGCCGGCACGGGCGAGAAGGGCATCGTGTACAAGATCGGCGCCGACGGCAAAGGCACGCCCCTCTATCGCACCGAAACCACGCATGCCGTGTCGCTCGTGCTCGATCGATCCGGCAACCTGATCGTCGGAACAGAGTCGCCCGGCAAGGTCTTCCGAATCGACAGCCTGGGCAAGGCCTTCGTGCTCCTCGATTCGTCGTTCCGCGAGATCCACGCCCTTCGGTTCGACGAGAAGGGCAACCTCTACGCAGCCGCAGTCAGCGCCCGGGCGCCCGCGCAGGAAACGCCGCCGGGCCGCGGCGTGCCCGAAATGCCTCAGCCGGCGCCGACACCGTCGGTCTCTACAGAAATCACGTCCATCTCGATCGGGACCCTCGCCGTGCAACCGGGGGCGCCCGATCAGCGGCCGGCTCGCCGGGAGGACCGCCGGAATCTCAAAGGCGCGGTCTACCGGATTGCGCCCGACGGCGTGTGGGACATCGTCTGGGAGTCGCGTGAAGACTCGCCGTATGACGTGTCGTTCGACGCGGCGGATGGCGTCATTATCGGGACCGGCAACGAAGGAAAGATCTTCCGTGTCGCGGGCGATCCGGCGCAGGTCACGCTGCTGACGCGCGCGGCGGCGCAGCAGATCACGATGTTTCTGGCCGACAGCGCCGGCCGCAACTACTACGCCACTGCGAACCCGGGCAAGTTGTTCCGGCTGGCTTCCACCCGAACCAATCGTGGCTCCTACCAATCAAAGGTGCGCGACGCCGAGACGGTCGCCGCGTGGGGAACGATCAGCTGGCGGGGAACCGCGCCAGCGGGGGGCAGCATCGAGCTGTTCACGCGATCGGGCAACACCGCCATGCCCGACGCCACGTGGAGCGACTGGGCCGGTCCGTACAGGAACTCCGTCGGCGAGCAGATTGCCAGCCCCAAAGCCCGCTACCTTCAGTGGAAAGCCGTCCTCGCCGGCAAGGATGACAGCCCCGTCTTGACGTCGGTCACAGCCGCCTTCCTGCCGCGCAATCTCAGGCCAAAAGTGAACGAGATCACGGTTCATCCGCCGGGCACGGTCTTTCAAAGGCCGTTCTCGACCGGCGAGCTGGAGATCGCCGGCCTGGCAGAGGATGCGACGACGACGCGGCCGTCTGCATCCGCGCCCCTCCAAGGACAGCCGGCGCCGGGGCTGGGGCAGATTCCCGCGCTGGGCCGGCGGATCTATCAGAAGGGGCTGCAAACCTTCGTCTGGCGATCGGAAGACGAGAACGACGACACGCTGGTCTTCGATGTTCTCTATCGCCGCGAGGGAGAAACATCCTGGAAGACGCTGAAGCGCTCGCTGGCCGACCCGATTTTCGTGTGGGACACGACCTCGGTGCCGAATGGCACCTATTTCGTGAAGATCCAGGCCTCCGACGCGCCTTCCAACCCGCCAGGCATGGCGCTGGTCGGCGAGCTCGAAAGCACCAGCTTCGATATCGACAATACGCCGCCGACGGTCACGATGCAGACCGTGCGACGACAGGGCGAGCGGTACGTCCTGTCGTTCGAAGTTCGCGACGAACAGTCGCCCATCCAGCGCGTCGAGTACTCACTGGATGCGGACCGCTGGCAGCGGATCTATCCGCGTGACGGGATCGCGGATTCCCGTGTCGAACAGTTCGATCTGGAGCTCAC
This sequence comes from Acidobacteriota bacterium, assembly GCA_016210935.1. Lineage (GTDB taxonomy): Bacteria > Acidobacteriota > Vicinamibacteria > Vicinamibacterales > JACQTH01 > JACQTH01. The sequence goes on from JACQTH010000107.1 coordinate 9,752, forward strand.
CGCTGAGGCGGCATCGAAGAGTGTCGTGATTCGCGTGGTCGATGCGATGAACAACGTCGCGACCGCGCGAGGGGAGGTAAAGAAGTAGGTTCGTGCCCCTAGCTGTCCAGCTTGCCCCGGACCCTCGTGTGGGCCAGCAGCCAGACCATATTGACGGCCACCGGCGAGTCGCCAAGACCGCGCGCCGGCTCGAACCGGGCGCGCGACGCCGCTTCGAGCAGCCGGAGCATTTCCCCCGCTTCCCTCCCGCGCGCGCCGGTTCCCTGACGCGTGACTTCCTGCGCCTGCAGGAACTCCAGGTGCGTCAGCAGTCCCTCGCGCGTGACGACCGCCGAGAGCGCGAACACGGCGTCTTCGCTGGGACCGCTGACCCAGACGACCGTGTCGTTCTGGGGGCGCGGCAACTGCATCCTCCGGCCATCGAGGCGGACAGGATTGAGGTTCGATCCCGGTGACGAGAGCGCATCCATCATGGCGGCAATCGAGTCGGAGCGTGCCACGGTGGCGAAATAGAACATCGCCATCAGGATCCCGACACTCGCGGCCGTGAAGGCCGCGCCACCCAGGCCCGCCCACACCAGATGCATGTCATAGAACAGATCCTGCAGCATCGAGGCCCACGACGTCTGGCGCTCCGCATCGAGCCGGCCGACGATGCCCGCGCGCAGCCCGCTGAGATCGGTCGCGTGCTCCTGCCGGATCTCGGCGGCCGCTCTGACAGCCTCGCCGACGAACGACACCTGATGTAATTCGAAGTTGCAGCGGCGGCACGCGTTCAAATGCGACTGCACGGCCGATCGCTCCGCGATCGGCAGCTCGCCGTCATGAAACGCCGCCAAACGGCGCCGAACGCCTCGGCATCCCAGCGCTTTCATAGGTCACCCAGCTCCCGTGCCCCCGACAACTGCAGCCGCAGTGCGCCCCGAGCCCGCGTCAACCGCGACTTGACCGTCCCGATGTTGATACCGAGCGAGAAGGCAATCTCCTCGTAGCTCAGACCTTCGATCTCGCGAAGAATGACGGCGGTGCGCTGGTCGAACGGCAGCTGGTCGAGCGCCGACCACACACGCGTGGCGAGCTCCTTCTGCTGGAGCACGCCATCGGGGGCGGTACGACCGCCGGGATCGGTCAGCTCGCCGTGCTGCAGAACGTGATCGTCGAGCGAAACCTGCGATCCGCGGCGCCGGCGGTTCCACCAGCGCTGACGGTTCCGCGCCTGATTGATGACAATGCGGTAGATCCAGGTGCGGAGCGCCGACTGGCCACGGAAGCGCGCGATGGTCCGAAAAACGCGAAGAAAGACCTCTTGGGATAGATCCAGCGCTTCTTCGTGGTCGCCGAGAAGGTGAAGCGCCAGTTGGAACACCATCCGCTGGTGTTCCGACAGCAGTTCCGCGCACGCCTGTTCGTCCCCGACTGCGCACCGTTGGATAAGTTCCGCTTCGGCATTCGCCTCAGCGGCATCCGGAGTCCAGGCTATGGCCCGAGGCTGCTTCAACGTGAGTTCCCCCGACAAGGGACGGTCTCCGACCACTATAGCAGTTAGACCCCCAAATGGCTGAAATGTTCCG
>JACQTH010000108.1 GCA_016210935.1 Acidobacteriota bacterium
GCCGCCGCCTGACACTCCGGCGCCGAACCGGGAGAAGAGCCGGACGACGACCCCCACGTCCGCGAGGGGACCGGCGGGCACATCATAACGGGTCGTGCTGCTGCCCTGTTCGACGTAGACGGTGAAGGTTTGCGTCTGGGCGAAGTCGTTCGTCGTCGGCTGATAGCCGCCGTTCACGGAGATCACGAAGCGGTTTTCCTGAGCTGCAGCCGGCGTGACGAACGCGCCGGAGGCCAGCATCACCAAACATCCCAACCTCGCGGCTTCCGCCCCCAGCCTCGTGGCTTCCGCCTTCAGGCGGAAGCGAGCGCAGCGGATCGTCCGGTTCATCGAGAGTCGCCTAACACCGGCGACGTGTGCCGTGGCATCGGCGCGAGGATCTCGTGGAGGATCTGCCCGTCCACCGCCGACATTGTTACGCCGGCGAGAAAGCCGAGGGTCGGGGCAATATCGGCCGGGCTCGCCGGCTGGAAGTATTCGCCGCGCTTGATGCCGCGGCCGAAGAAGATCAGCGGGATTCGCGCGTCGGCGGGATTCGGGCTTCCGTGCGTCGTCACATCGTCGCCTTTGATGACCCAGTAGGGACGCGGCACGACGATGAGGTCGCCGCTGCGGCCCGGGACGTAGCTGAGCGCGGCGGCTCTCAGGGTGCGATTTGCAGATCCGACCGAATCCGGCAACGTCGATCCGTCGATGACGCGAAGCACACCGGGAAGCGTCGCGATGTTGTCCATCACGGAACGCAGCGCCCCCGGGTGTTCCTTCAGTTTCCCGAGGACGCCCGGTGCGAAGTACACATTGGTATGGGTGATGCGCGCGATATGCTTCCCGGGTCCGAGGACCGGCTCGAGCGCGGCTTGCGCTTTGGCCTCGACTTGCGCCGGCACGACATATCCCGCATCGAGTCCTCCACGTGCGGCGATCTCCGGAATGGGGGTGATGCCATGATCCGAAGTGAGCGCGAGAGTGTATCCATCGCGTCCGGCCGCGCGATCGAACGCGTCGAGCAGTTCGCCGATGAACCCATCGAGGCGATAGAGCGTGTCCTGGACTTCATGACTCCACGGCCCGAAGTCGTGACCGGTGTGGTCGAGTGAAGAGAAGCTGACGGCCAGGAAGTCGGTTCCCGGTCCGCTGCCCAGGCGCAGGCCGTCGATCGTGGCGAGCGTTGCGCGCAGGAGGTATTCGTCCTCGAACGGGGTCTGTCTCCACAGCTCGTAGACGAGCTGCGGTTTCTGGCCGGGAAAGTGCTGGACCAGGTGTGGAAATCGAGGCGTCCACGGCGCCGGCGGCGTCTCCCCGGGAACGTCGTCTTCGAACAGATATCGGTCCTCGGGCATCGCCCGCGTCCAGCTCCTGCCGAAATCCGCATCGACCGGATGACGCGTCGTGAACTCCTTCAGGAACGGAACGGGCTCGGCGCCGTAAAAGGTGGACGAGGCGAGTCCGCCCGCCGTCATGTTGTACCAGGCGATCACGTCGGGCTTTCGCCCGGCCAGCATGATCGCGCTGCGATCCTTCATCGAGAGGCTCGCCACGCGCGGGCGGATCGTGCTCTGGGTCCGGAGCTCGTCGGCCAGCGTGGGCAGCCGGAGGTTGCGCGGGCTCGCGCCGCCGCCGAGCGGCCGCGCGTAACTGACGTACGGGAATTCGGGATCCGAGCTGCACGGGTTCAATCGCCCGTCCTCGCGGTTCCACCACTCGTTCAGCACGATGCCGTGGGCGTACGGAAACGCGCCCGTGGCCATGGTCGCGTGGCCCGGGCACGTGATGGTATTCATGAACGGATACGCTGCAGTCCGGAACCAGGCGCCCTCGTCGACGAGACGCCGTAATCCGCGCGTCCAGTGGTGGCCGTACTTGTCGATGTAGTCCGCTCGCATCTGATCGACGGCGAGGATGACGAGCAGGCGAGGTGCGGACCGCCCGTCGTGCGCAGAAGCTTCGGCTCGGGCGGGCGGCGACTGTGCGACTCCTGCAGCGAGTAACGCGACCGCAAGCGGGATCGAGAGGAAGGCCGCGAGGCGGGGCCTCATGCGGCCCCTAGGATAACATCAGGTCTATTGAACGACTACCGTGACCGGAGGCGCGGCTGCGACTTTCAGTCGCGCGCGCGGAGTCTACCGCCTTTGAGGCGGTAGTCGTTCAAAAATACGCCAGCGGGTCGATCGCATACTCCGCCGGATCGATCGGTGACTCGATGCTGACCCCACGTTCACTGTCGGCTGGTTGTTCCCATAGTCTCACCTCCCGCGGATCCTCGAGGCGATCGCCGCCGGCGCCGTAGAGCAGCCGGATCTTCGGGCGATGCGGGTCGCCGGTGCAGGGTTCGACGACGACCGCGATCTCGCCGGTCGTGAGCTTCACGAGGGTCCCGGGCGGGTAGATCCCCAGCAGCTGGACGAAGCGGCGCACCAGATTCTGGTCGAACTGCGTGCCGTCGTTCCGCTGGAGCACCGCCAGAATCCGTTCGGTCGGGAAGGCATCCTGATAGGCGCGCTGCGAGCGCATCGCATCGTACACGTCCGCGATGCTGCAGAGCATCGTCGCGAGATTCAGCGTGCCGCGTTTGACGCCGGCGGGATACCCCGAGCCATCGATCCGCAAATGGTGTTCGAAGGCGACGATCGGCGCGAGGGGCGGTATCTCTCTGGTGCGGCGCAGCATGGCTGCGCCGTCGACGGGATGGCGCTTGAGCAGCCGGAACTCCTCGTCGGTCAGCTGGTCGGGCTTCGTCAGAATCTCGTGCGGCACGTCGATCTTTCCGATGTCGTGCATCAGGGCGGCCAGGCCGAGCTCCCGAAGCAAGGGCCCGTCGACCCCGAGGGTGCGGGCCTGCGCCATCGTCAGGATGGCGACGTTCACCATGTGAGTGAAGGTCTAGTTCTCGTAATGCTTGAGGGCGACGAGCGCGAGCAGCGCGGTGCGGTTCTGCGAGATCCCCCGCGCGACGTTGTCGATCATCGTGCGGGAGAGTTTCGGATCGGGGCGTTTCTCGGCTTGCGCGCCCTCCCAGATCTGCATGGCAGTCGCGACACCTTCTCCATACAATTGGCGCGCCGCGTCCGCGCCGCCGAACGTGGGGGTCTCCACTAGCGCGGCGGCGCCCTGAAGGCGTCCGACCCGAATGTGCGGCAGCCCGAACCAGGTCGCGGCATCCTGCGCGAGCGAGTCGAGCGAGCCAACCCGATCGCTGACCTTCCCCTTCGAGAGGGCGGCGAGCAGCCGAGCGATTTCCGGCGCCTGCACGCCGCGCTCGATCACGAGCCGTTCGATGCCGCGATCGCGGAACCGTTTCTGGAGCTCC
>JACQTH010000142.1 GCA_016210935.1 Acidobacteriota bacterium
CGCCAGGTGCTCCGTCGCCGGCGAGGTGACCAGGTCCGAGCCTGACACTTCGTACCCGCGCCGCACGAGCAGTTCGGCCAATCCACACATTCCGCTGCCACCAATCCCCACGAAGTGCACCAAACGGACGCGACCCAGCAGATTCGGCGGTACCATCAATGCTCTCGACCGCAGCGCAGGACCCTGCGCGCTACCTCAGTGAGCGAGCGTCAGCAATCGCTCGACGATGAGCGCCGCGGCATTCGGACGAGAAAACTTTCTCACCGCGTCAGCCATCCGATGGCGGCGTCCGGCGTCGCGGGCCAGCGCGACGATCTCACCCGCAAGTCGTGTCCCTGAGAGCTCCTTTTGCTCGATCATCACCGCGGCACCCACGGACGCCAGCGCCTCGGCGTTCTTCCGCTGGTGATCGTCGGTCGCCATCGGGAATGGCACCAGAATGGCGGGTCTTCCCGCCGCCGCGATTTCCGCCAGCGTGGTCGCGCCCGCCCGGCAGACCACCAGGTCGGCCGTTTTCATCTCGCGGTCCATTTCGTAAAGAAACCCCTCGACGCGTCCTCGCAGCCCGGCCTCGGCGAAGGCCCGCCGGACCAGTTCCAGATCGCGGATTCCCGTTTGATGCGTGACGAACAGATCAACGGTTGAAGCCGCCAGCTTCGGCGCCGCCTCCACCATGGCCAGATTGATCGCGTGTGCGCCCTGAGAACCGCCAAAGACCAGTACCCTTAGGGTTCTTGGGGCCCACTCCCCTTCGGATTCGTCATCAGCTGCCACAAAACCGGCTCGAATCGGGTTTCCCGCAACGAACCCCTTCGCGCCGAAATAGGGAAGACTCGCCTCGTAGTTGACTGCGGCGGCCTTCACGATTCTGCCGAGCACGCGATTGGTGAACCCGGGAACCGCGTTCTGCTCGAGCAGCAGGGTCGGGACGCGGCGCAGCGCCGCCAGCATCACCAGCGGCCCGGAGCTGTAGCCGCCAAGCCCCACCACCACGTGCGGGCGCCGCCGGCTGATCGTGCGCCAGGCGTCCCAGGCGCTGAGCGGGAGCAGCGCCAACCCCGCCGCGAACTGCCCCAGCGACTTGCCTTTCAACCCTGCGCTGCGAATCAGATCGAGCGGGAACCGCTCGCGAGGGATGACGTCCGCTTCGAGGCCGCGCGCGGTCCCGACAAACACGATCTGAGCATCCGGCATCCGGCGCAGCAGCTCTTTCGCAACGGCGATGCCGGGAAACAGGTGTCCACCGGTGCCGCCTCCGGCAACCATCACGCGCAGCACTTCCGTTCTCGCCACGCCGCACCGCTAGCCGCGCTTGCACGGCCAGACACCCGCCATCATCTCGCCGCCGAAGCCTGTTGCGACACGTTCAGCAGCACGCCGATGCCGAGCAGGTTGATCACCAGCGACGAACCGCCCGCGCTCACGAGCGGCAGCGGAATGCCTTTCGTCGGAAGCAGGCCGAGCACGACGCTCATGTTGAGCAGCGCCTGCACGACGATCATGGTGGTCACCCCAACGGCGAGAAGGCCGCCAAACGCGTCGGGCGCTGTGGCGGCGGTTCGAAACCCGCGCCAGGCGATCACGCAAAAGCACAGCAGCACGCCGGTTGCGCCCAGCAGGCCCAACTCCTCGGCCACAACCGCATAGATGAAGTCGGTGTGCGGTTCCGGCAGGTAAAACAGCTTCTGCACGCTCGACATCAGGCCGCGCCCGAAGAGGCCGCCGCTGCCGATCGCGATCCACGATTGGATGATCTGAAACCCTTCCTGAAGCGGATCGGACCAGGGATCGAGGAAGGCGAGCAGGCGCTGCCGGCGATACGGCGTGCGCAGCAACAGCATCGCTGCAATCGGCACCGCCGCGAGCGTGAGGGTCAGCAGAAAGGTGTAGGACAGTCCCGCCGCAAAGATCATGATGCCCGCGATCAGAAGGATCGCCATGGCCGTCCCGAAGTCCGGTTCGATGTAGATCAGGGCGAGCATCACCCCCAGCACCAGCGCGATCGGCGGCAGCGAGTAGCCGAGGTCGTTCACGCGATGGGCGCGTCGCTCCAGGACGGCAGCCACAAAGATGATGACGGCCAGCTTCGCGAGCTCGGAAGGTTGAATCCCAATGCCGCCGATGCTGAACCAGCGGCGCGCCCCCTTGACGGGCGGGCTGAACAGCACCGCGATCAACGCCACGATCGCCAACGCCGCGAGAGCCCAGAAGAAAGCGGGTTGACGATAGAGGCGGTAGTCAATCCGCATCACAATCGCCAACAGCGACACACCGAGAGCAATCCAAAGGAACTGCTTCGTCAGAAACAGGTACGCAGGTTGTCGAAAACGCTCCAGGGCAAGCTGCGCCGAGGCGCTGTAGACCATCACGACACTGAGACACAATAGCAGCAAGGTGGCGAGAAACAGCA
>JACQTH010000095.1 GCA_016210935.1 Acidobacteriota bacterium
ACCACCAGTCTTATCAGCGGTACGTGTGTCATATCGCGTGTCTCTCTTATTCGCACGTTCGCTGCAGGCCGATGGGCCCAGGTTGCGATTGTGCTAGCCGTGCTTGCACGGCTAGAAAGTGTACAAAACGGTCACATTTCCCGTGCAAGCCCGGCTTAGGCGCGGCCGTATATGCGGCCGCGCAAACTAGTAACGAAGCTTCGTGTGCTTTACTGGTCGGTTTGAGGCGAAGCTTCGTTACTTGATACAGGCTATGCGGAGTGAGAACGATTGGAAATGGATCGAAGGTACAGATCGATGGCACCAAGGTCCCAGAGAGAAGAGACGGCCGATGTATCGTTCCGTGTCGACTGGCACCGCTGCGTCCTACCGCGCGTCTACAATGCCCCGACGGATGGCGAACAGGGCAAGCTCCAGGCGGGTCGACGTTCCGGTCTTGTCGAAGATGCTCGTGAGGTGATGCTTGACGGTCTGAAGACTGATACCCAGCCGGGTGGCGATTTCTCGATTGCTATCGCCTGCCGCAATCGCGTCAACGATCTCGACCTCCCGCGGCGTCAGCCCGTACGGCCTCTCCCGTTGCGCGCCGGCCTGCTGGACGGCCTGCGCGAGATCATCGGCGATCTCCGAGCCGATGAGCAGCTTGCCCTCCATCACGCGATGAATGCCGTCGATCAACTGGCGCGTGGCGGACTCCTTCAGCACCACACCTCGGGCGCCACCCTGCACCGCCCGGAGCAGTTCGCTCGGCTCGATGGCCGCGGTCAGGAGAATCACGCGCGTCGACCTGACATCCGGATCGCTCAACGTGTCAATACCGCCCATGCGCGGCATGGCGACGTCGAGCAGGAGGACGTCCGGTCGAACGTCGCGCGCGACGCGGACGGCTTCCAGGCCGTCGGCGGCTTCGGCGACGACCTCGAACCCCGGCTCGCTCTCGAGCAGCCGTCGGAGCCCGTCCCTGAAAATCTGGTGATCGTCTGCGATGGCAATCCGGACTCGCCGGGAGGGGTCAGGCATGCGAGTCCCCACCGAGCGTCACTTCCACGCGCGCGCCGGCGCCGGGTGTCGAGTCTACGGCGAGCTCGGCGCCAACGAGGCGAGCCCGCTCTTTGATAATCGCCGGGCCCACGTATCGCTCGTCCAACTCGCGGGCCGATAGCCGGCCCTCAAATTCAAAGCCGCGCCCGTCGTCTTCGATGACGAGCCGGCAGGTCCCGTTCTCGCCGGTGAGACGGACGAGCACGTTCCGGGCCTGGCTATGCTTCCGGACGTTGACCAGCGCTTCCTGAACGATGCGCACGACCTCGAGCGCTTTACCAGGCGACAGAGGAATACGCTCACCGATGGCAATGAAGCGCGCCGAAATGCCGGTGTCCCGTCGAAAGCGCTCCACCAGGCCGGCGAGCACGTCTGGCAGTTGTTCCCCGGAATCCAGCTCGATGGGGCGAAGTGCCTGCATGAGCTCGCGCAGGGACAGCACCTCGCGCCGGAGCAACACCTGAATATCAGCAAGGTCGGCCTCGATCTCCCCCGATGTCCGATGCGATTCCCGGCGCATCGCTTCGATCTTCAACTCGATTCCAAAGAGCGCTTGAATCGCGCCGTCGTGGAGCTCTCTGGCGACGCGCGCACGTTCCGCCGCGCCGGCGCGCGCGCGGAGGCGTCGCAAGAGGAACACGTTGGTCAACGCCGGTGTCACGTGTTCCGCGAGCGCTTCCAAGAAGTGCAAGCGACGCTCCAGCCCGCCTCTGTCGGCGACATCGAACAGATACGCGCGCGCCTGCCATTCCCCGGAGAGCCCCATGTTGACGGCCGTGACCGTTCGGAAAGATCGAGCGGTGAGGAATGCGGCCGGTAGCTCCAGGGAGTCCCGTTTCAAGCGCCAGACGTCAGGCTCGGTGACGCGCACGACGATGGCGCCGCCGCGATTCCTGGCAGGCGCCGCGTGCCATGCCCGTCCTGGGTCTTGGAACAACCATGCCGCCTCCTGCAATCGGTCCAATTCGAGACGGCGAACGCGCGGTCCGTGGGCCTCATCCGCCGGACCCTCGAGCTGCCACAGCAATGTTCGGCGCGTCTCGTGGTCATGGACCACGACAGCCACCGATGCGGCGCCGAATGTCGACAGCAGCGCCCGAGCCACCGCCGTGGCGGAACCTCCGAGTCCCAGGTTCACATGTGGCTGGCGCGCCGCGTCGGCAATCGCGGCCAGATCCGCACGCGCGTGTTTTTCCTGTTCCGCGAGGTAGCCCAGGAGGACGCCGGTCAAGAGCAGGTACGCCACCCGGAGAATCGTCCGGTTCAGTTCGAAGCCACTCGACGCCAGCCATGTGGCGTTCCACGGACCCGTCGCCGCGATGGCCGTCTCAATCAGGAAGACGGCGATCGTGATCACGGCCGTTCCAGCAGTTTCGCGAAACCCCCACCGGTACGCCGCGGCCAGCACCACAAACAAGAAGAACAAGAAGAAGGGGCTGACAGGCCCCTCGCTGACGAACGTCAGCGCCGACGTCCACAGAATGTCAAGCCCGTGGAGAACCTGTCCGTGTCCTGAAGTGACACGCGTGGTCGTGTGGACGTACGCCAGGACCGCGAGGCTATAGACCGCGTACCCCAACAGCACCCCGTAGGTCACCTCTCTGAGCCGCGCGGGTTCAGTGGGATCGATGTAGATGGCGATCAACCCGGTCACGGTCAGAAACGCGCGCCCGACTGCCAGCCCGCGTTCGAGTTGTGCCGCGGAGCGACCGGGGGAACGGTCCTGGCTGGGGAACACAGATGTCAGGAGCATTCAGGATCAGTGTATGGGCTTCCGCCGCCTTGAAGGGTACGCTGGCATGCGGGACCTGACCATCCGCCCAAGAGGTTAGATCGCTGGCACCAAGGTGCCAGCGAGCGGGGGATTACGAAGCGGCCACCCAGGCTCGCGTGATGCGACGGCGCCCCGTAAGGCGTTCGACTATGCGGAGGTGAGTGGAGAGCTGAAACTCCGTCACCCCGGTCGGGCTGCCGGAATTCCGGCGGCGCCCACCTGCCCAAGCCACACAGGCGTCGCGATCGTCGCGGATGCTGGCACACGCGGTGCACAACCGCGTCCTTTGAAGCTCCCGATGCCGGAGTGCCGGCATCGCGGTTCATGCTCTTCAACGACGAGGGTAGGAGGGTGAGATGAGAAAAGCGTTCAGCGGGTGTGTCGTCCTCGCGCTGCTG
>JACQTH010000096.1 GCA_016210935.1 Acidobacteriota bacterium
CAACACCGCGAACCCAAAGAGGAAAATCGTGATCTCCGCTTTCCGCTCGCTGAACGTGTAATAGCCGTTGCCTTTCGGGTTGGTATCAATGTACGGGATCGCCATCAGGCCGACGATGATCAGGCCCGGCAGCACCACGCCCGCCAGCCATGGGTCGAAGTAGACGAGCATCTCCTGCAACCCCAAGAAGTACCACGGGGCCTTGGACGGATTCGGCGTCAGCGAGCGGTTTGCCGGCTGCTCGAGCGGGGCCTTCAGGACGATCGACCAGACGATCAGCACAACCGAGCACAGAATGAGCGAGATGAGCTCGGTGTAGACCAGATCGGGCCAGACCCAGACCCGATCTTCTTCATCTTTCTCGATGGGGGGCTTCCCGGCGGCGCGGCGCTCATCGTTCAGCACCGCGTGTCGCAGCGAATACCACGTGAAGAAGAACAGCACGAACACGAGGCCGACGATCGGCACGTTGTCCGGCTTCATGATGATGAGCCGGAAGTTCGGGTCGAAGGCCCCGAACACAAAGAAGAGGGTTATCAGGCCCATCAGGGCGTATCCGAAGTTCGTGCTGGCGGCCCTCCGCCGCTTCCAGATCAGGACCGCCAGCGCAGTACACGCCAGGATGAAGAACAACCGCGGATCGGCGAAGAAGTTGACGAAAGACTTGATGAAGCTCATACATCAGGTTCCCAAAACCGTCCCTGCCTAGTTGGCAGTGCGCAGTGGACAGTGCGCAGCGCCTTCTTGAAAGGTGCGCCGCGCGCGGCGCTGTCCCCCTGCCCACTGCCTACTGCCCACCGCCAACTGCTTACAGCGGCCCGCTGATCCCTCCGTCCTTCCGGACGCGCCAGAAGTGCACCGCCATCAGAACCGCGATCACGAGCGGCAGCCCGACACAATGCAGGACGTAGAACCGTAGAAGCGCTCCCTCACCCACGAACGTCCCGCCGAGCAGCGCAAACCGCGCGTCGTCGGCGGCGTGAATCAGCGGCACGTCGCCCAGCCGCAGCAGCGCCGCACCAGGCCCTTCGTGGCCCAGGAATGGTGTCGCGCGCGCCATGTTCGAGCCGACCGTGATCGCCCAGATGGCGAGCTGGTCCCACGGCAGCAGGTAACCCGTGAACGACAACAGCAGCGTCAGGACCAGCATGATCACGCCGACCGTCCAGTTGAACTCCCGCGGCGGCTTGTACGAACCGGTCATGAAGACGCGGAACATATGCAGCCAGACGGTGATGACCATGGCGTGGGCGCCCCAGCGATGCATCTCGCGCATGATGCCGAGCGGCACGTGCTCGCGCAGCCCCACGATATCCGCGTAGGCGTACTCGAGCGTCGGCCGGTAATAGAACATCAAGAGGAGACCCGTGAAGGTCAGCACGAGGAAGAGGAAGAAACTGAGGCCCCCCATGCACCAGGTGTAGCGCAGCCGCACGCCCGACTTCCGCAACCTGACCGGATGCAGGTGCAGAAACACGTTCGTGAGCATGACCAGCACCCGGTTTCGATCGGTGGTGGGCCGGCCATGGCGGAAGATCGACTTCCACACCTGGGTTTCCGTCAGCCAGTTCCAGGAGCGCTCGGCAAATCCGATTTCAGGTTCGACGGTTTTGGTTTCGGCCATAAACAGCTATCAACTTTCAGCTCTCAGCTCGGTCACGACACGCTTTCAGCCGATAGCCGAAAGCTGACAGCTGAGAGCCGGGTCGTCAGAGTTTCAAGAACGACTCCGGATCAATCCACTGCCCGAGCTCGTACTGATACTTCCGCCCCTTGTCGACGAGGATCTGTCCGTCGTCGGCGATGATGATGCGCGCGCGCTCGAGCGGACGCGGCGCCGGCCCCTCGAAATTGATGCCCGTCAGCCGGAAGCCGCTGCCATGGCACGGGCATTTGAACTTGTTCTCCGCCAACAGGAAATTCGGCGTGCAGCCCAGGTGCGTACACGTGCTCAGCAGCGCGAAGAATCCGGCCGCACGATGGACAATGTCGTCATTCGTCCGGACCACCCAGACACCGAATTTCTCCTTCCATCGCTCGTCGACCCCCATGCCGTAGTCACCGGGAAACCCGATCTTGAACTGCGACGGCGGCTCGTTCAGCACGTTCGGGAACATGAAACGGCCGGTCGCGGCGAGCGCGGCCGCGGAGGCCGCTGAGAAGGCGCCCCAGGCGATGCCGATCCAGGCGCGGCGGCCGAGAAGCGGCGACGTATCCGCCGTATCTTCCGGCGACGGCTTTTTCGCCGCCATGGCCGATGCGGCCGCGACAGTTGTCGTCTTGCCA
>JACQTH010000016.1 GCA_016210935.1 Acidobacteriota bacterium
ACGCGGCCATGGAGGATCGCGACGGCTTCGGCCGCCAGCTCTTCGAGCGTTGCGGGAACGATGACCGAGGCGCTAGCCGGGCGCGCGCCCAGGATGGTGAACCCCAGAAGCGTCAGCAAGGCGAGATAAGGCTTTATCCGTTGCATCTGATCCATCCAGGCTTGTCGGGTCTTGGTCCGGCTAAAGCCGGACTCCACGACTCTGTCCACTTACCGCGATCCCTCGATTCTCGATCACTGCCAACACCGCCTCCGCAGCGCGCCGGCTCGCCCCGGGCGCTCCCAGCTTGTCGCGGACCGCTCGCAGCTCGTCGCGCATGCGATTCGCGCGGGCGCGGTCCGTCAGCAGGCTGACCGCTTCTCTCGCGACGGCGTCAGCCGTGAAGGCATCCTGAATCAATTCCGGCACGACCTGGCGGCCCGCCACGAGGTTGACCATCGCGTAGGTCGTCACATGCACGAGCGGCTTGCCGACCCGGTACGTCAACGACGACAGCCGGTACACGACCACCATCGGCGCGCCGTGAACCGCCGCCTGGATCGTCGCGGTTCCTGACGCCGTGACGACGACATCGGCGGCGGCCAGCACATCGTCGGTGCGCCCTTCAACGATCGCGACTCCGGCTGCGCCGGCGGCAGCCTCAAATAAACGGTTCGCGAGCCCGGGCGCCCGGGCAATTACAAATTGCGCGCCATTCACGTGACTCCGGATGAGCGGCATGGCCCGCACCAGCTCCGGCAGGATGCGGCGCACTTCGTTGGGCCGGCTTCCGGGCAGCAGCGCGACCGTGGGCATGTCCTGCGCCAACCCGACCGACTCGAGAAGGGCCTGGCGCGGCGTCGTGGACCGCGCCAGATCGAGCAGCGGGTGTCCTACGAAGTCGACAGGTACGTCCGCGCCGTGATACAGCGGCTCCTCGAAGGGAAAGATGACCAACACGCGATCGGCAATCGCCTTCATGGTCTTCAGCCGGCCGCGCCGCCACGCCCAGATCTGAGGGCTGACGTAATAGACCACCGGCACACCGCGGCGCTTGAGCGTCCGCGCCAGCCGGAAATTGAAATCGGGAAAATCGATCGCGATCAGCAGGTCCGGGCGCTCGCGCTCGGCGCGGGCAACAAGCGCGCGGTACATCTCGAGCGAACGGGGAAGGACCCTGACCGCCTCGCTCAGGCCCGTGACGGTCAGGCCCTGGTAGCGACCGACGAGATCGCAGCCGGCGCGCGCGAGGCGCTCCCCACCGAATCCCCAGGCGCGAGTCGTGGGATCGAGACGGCGAAGCTCGTCGAGGAGCGCCGCCGCGTAAAGATCTCCTGACGGCTCACCGCAGGAAAGGAGGATCGAAGGCATTCACAGTCAGATGTGTGAAGGCGGAAGTCACAAGTCCTCGAGTGCCTGGAGTGCCTCGAGTGGCCAGGGGTGCTCAGAGCGCCGCACCTTAGGCACCCCAGGCACTTCAGGCACGCTAGGCACCCTATAGACTTCAGACTTCTCGACTTCTTCAGGGCTTCTTAAACAACCCCTCGTCTATCGGCTGGTTCAGTTTCAGATCCGTCACGACCCGCTCGAGCATCGTCTGATCGCCGCGCCGGACGACCGCCTTGTAGGCGATTTGCACGCCGTCCAGCTCACGGTAATCGGACAGCAACTCCTCGGTCCGCTGCGGCCGGCCGACAGGCGTGGCCATCAGGTACGCGACCTTGACGACCAGACCCGTCGCCTTGTCCAGATACAGGGTCACCGGCTCGCGTTCATCTCCGCCGGAGAGCTCGACGGCCTCTAGATCCTGTTCATCGGGCGCGGTGGTCGCCTGCGGGCGCGCCTGCAGCTTCCCCTTCGCCGCCTCGATCAGGAGGGGGATCAGATCGCGCTGCGCGCTCGCGTGGAATTCGTCGCGCATCGGGGGCGGTGCGTCATGAACGCCCAACGGGTCTTTGATCCAGGCCTTGCCCGCCGCATACGTTTGCACAACTTCGTTCTTGTCAGGCAGGGTCGCCTCAACGCGAAATTTGTCCGGGTAGACGATGAACGTCCTGGTGACGGCCTCGACGGAACCCTGCGGCGCGATCAACCTGGTTGTCGCCGTGGCCGTCAGGGTCTTAACCCCTTTGAGCGCGGCGAGGCCGCCCTTCGCCGTGATCGCGCGTTCAATCAGCGCCTTGCCGCGCGCCAATTCTTCGGCGGTCGCGGCCTGACGCGATGGCCGCTTCGACGCATCCGGCTTCTGGGGCGCGGCCCACGTCAGCTCGTAATGGATCTCGTGATCCCGATCGCCGCCCGCACGAACCCGTTTGAAGTCGGTTGTCGTCAGATCGAGGTCGTTGAGCGAGACGGTTTCGAACCTGCCAAAGCCCACGCCGGGGAGCTTCGAGGCGAACGTGCTCGCGTTCCCGACGAGAACGACCGACAGGCGGTCTGGTCTGAGGTAGGTCCGTGCCACGCGCCCCAGATCGTCGACGCCGATGGCATTCACACGCTCGCGAAACGTCTCCAGGTCCTTGAGCGGCAGCTCGAAGAACAACACGTTCAGGACCTGCGTCGCGATCGCGTCAGGCGTCTCGATCGTCAGCGGAAAGCTTCCTGTCAGGTACGCCTTGGCATCGATCAGCTCGCTCTCGAAGACCGGCTCGCGCTGAATCTTTCCGAACTCCTCCACGATCAACCGCAGCACTTCCGGCGTGGCCTCGGATCGCGTGTCCGTTTCGGCCTTGAAGCTCCCGCTCCACTTGAACGTGTCGAAATCGGCCGACGCGCCATACGTCAGGCCGCGTTCCGATCGGAGAACCCGGTGCAGGCGATTCGCCCCTTCGCCTCCGAGGACCTTCATCAGAAGGTTGAGCGCCATGTAGTCGGGGTTCTTGCGGGGAACCGCGACATGGCCGATCCGGACCTCGGTCTGCACGGCGTCGGGCTTGTCGACGACCACCACCCGGCGCGTCGACGGCGGCGGATCCAGGATGGAGGGCGACGAAATCTCCTTCCTGGCCCAATCGCCGAACACCTTCTCGGCTGCGGCAAACGCCTCTTTCGGTACCATGTCGCCGACGATGGCCAGCAGCGCGTTGTTGGGAACGAAATAGGTACGATGGAACGCCACCAGGTCGTCGCGTGTGATTTTTTCGATCGATTCCGGCGTCCCGCTGTTGGGCAATCCGTACGGGTGGAACCCGAACACCAGCCGATCAAACACGACGTTGGCGATGTAGTCGGGATCCTCGTAGCTGACCTTCAGCGCCGATCTCACCTGCTGGCGTTGGCGTTCCAGCTCGTCTTGAGCGAAGACCGGCGCGCGGGCGGTCTCCGACAGGAGCCCGAGCCCGAGGTCGAAGCTGTCCTTCATGACGAGGACACGAATGTGCGTCAGGTCGCTGCCCGCGCCGGTGTCGAGCTCCCCGCCGATGAAATCGATCGTGTCCGCGATCTCTTGCGCGCTTCGCTTCGCCGTCCCCTGATCGAGCAGGGCGGCCGCCAGACTCGCCAACCCGGCGCGGCCCGGCGGTTCCTGGGCAGAGCCGGCGCGCACGATCATCCGCATGCTGATCGCCGGCTGCTCGTGATGTTCGACCGCGATGATCTGGAGCCCGTTCGGCAGCGTCTTGATCTCGTACGGCGGGAACTTGACGTCGCGCGCCGGCAGCGGGGCGGGCGGCCGCTGCGACGGCCAGTCGGGATTCTGTGCGGTGGCCGGAATGGCCGTGACGACCGCCAGCACGATCGCGACAATCGTGTGGCGCACAGCTTCAGCGCTGCGACCGGCGTCCGCTCGACAAGAGCGTTGACCACGGAGAACACGGAGACCCGTCATTGCCCCTTCTTGTATCCCCTGGGCAGCACCGTCATGACCAGCCGGTTCTGCTCGGTGAAGTAGGTCCTGGCGACCCGTTGAACGTCGGCACGCGTGATCCCCATGAAGATGTCGAACTCCCCGTCCGCGGTCTTGATGTCGTCGTGAATCACGACCGCATGGGCGAGATGCGACGCCTTCTGCTGGTTGCTCTCCCGCGACACGATGTAGTCCCGCGCGAACTGGTTCTTCGCGCGCTGCAGCTCGTGCTCGCTCACCGCTTCGGCCTTGAACCGCTCCAGCTCGGCGATGAGGGCAGAGGTCGCCTCCTCGGGGGTGCGGCCCGGATTCACGATCGCGACGGCGAAAAAGAGGTTGGGATGCTCGACGATGTTGCCGCCGCCGAAGGCCGCGAGGGCGATCTGCTTCTCGTAGACGAGCGACTTGTAGATCCGCGAGCTCTGCCCGTCCGAGAGGATCTTCGACGCGATATGGAGCGGATAGGAGTCCGGATGGCCGTCGTACGTGATGTGATGCGCGACGATGACCGCCGGCAGCGGCCAGTTCTCCTCGAGACTGACCCGGCGCTCTTTCGTCTGCGGCGGCTCCTTCGGAATATCACGCGGCACCGGCTTGCTGGCTTTCCGCACGCGACCGAAGTAGCGATCGACGAGCTGCAGCGCCTGCGCGGAATCGAAATCGCCGACAAGCGTCAGCGTGGCGTTCTCCGGCACGTAGTACGTGGCGTGAAACTCCCGCACGTCCTCGATCGACGCGGCTTCGAGATCCGCCATGCTGCCGATCGTCGGATGCTTGTACGGGTGCACGGTGAACGCCTGGTCGTAAATCAGCTCCTGCAGCCGGCCGAACGGCTGGTTCTCGACGCGCATCCGCCGCTCTTCCTTCACCACTTCCCGCTCGCGTTCGAACGTGGCCTTCTCGACCTTGAGCGACGCCATCCGATCGGCTTCGAGCCACAACATCAACGGCAGGTACTGCGCGGGCGCCGTCTCCCAGAAAACCGTCGTGTCGTCGGTCGTGTACGCGTTGCTCTGGCCGCCGACGCTCGAGATGTACGACGTGTGCGCCTCGGAGTCGACGTTCTTCGAGCCCTTGAACATCATGTGCTCGAACAGATGCGCGAACCCGGTGCGCCCCGGCCGCTCGTCCTTCGAGCCGACGTGGTACCAGAGCTGCAGGTGGACGATTGGCGTCGAATGATCCTCGGAGAGAACGACCGTGAGGCCGTTGGGCAGCTTCGTGATTTGATAGTCGAGCCGCGGCGGCCGAACCGCGGCCGAGACCTTCGTCAGCGTCAGCGCCGCGGCCATGGCCGCGGTCAGGAGCAGTCGCGCGTAACCCATGGTGTTCCCGATTATCACATGGTAACGAAGCTTCGCTGCAACCCGACCGGCGAATATGCGCGAAGCTTCGTTAGTAACGAAGCTTCGCCTCAAACCGACCAGCGGAGTACGCGAAGCTTCGTTACTAGTTTGCGCGGCCGCCGGGGCGGCCGCGCCTAAGCCGGCCTTGCACGGGAAATGTGACCATTTTGTACACCTCCTAGCCGTGCGAGGACGGCTACTGGCTGAGGAAGCGAAACCCGAGGAGGAGCCAGCTGCGCGACCGGCGCTCGATCATCTCCGCGTCAATCCGGTGTTCGACGCGCGCGAACAGCTCGACCGACGCGGCG
>JACQTH010000143.1 GCA_016210935.1 Acidobacteriota bacterium
GACCCGAAGGTTGTGAAGATCGTCGACGGCTTTTCGCTGGCCTTCGGGGATGTTGAAGGTGCTGCGGGCGAGCTCCAGGACGAACCGCTCCGGCGGCACTGGTGCCGTGCCCAATCCCAGCAGCTGGATAATCGGCGCCGGGCCGCCCGGAAGCGGCGCCGGATACCAATCCAGCGCAGCCGCCTCCGGTGTCGTCTGGCCGAGGCATAGCGCCAGAGTGAGCGCGCAGAACGCGCGGGTGTGGAGCTGCCCTGGCAGGCGTCCTGCACGGCCCCCGACGAGGACGACCATGCTGCTCACCATCGCCATCGTGCTGCTCATCCTGTGGCTGCTGGGAATGGTAGCCACTTCCACACTGGGCGGCGCGCTCCACATCCTGCTCATCCTCGCGATCGTGTTCCTGCTGATCCGCGTGATTCGCGGCGAGCCGGTGTGAGCATCAAGCCGAGCGACAGCCCGGTGTAATAGACAGGATAGACCAGGGACACCGCGAGAAGCGTCGGATGTCGGGTCCGCAGATCCATCAGTAAGAACAGCAACAGCATCGCCCAGACGATCGTCAGGCCGATCGTCAGCGCACGCAACGGCACGGTACGCGACGGATAGACGTACCGGACCGGCACGAACACCATCGCCGAGAGCAACAGCAGACACACCGCGTTCGCCGCCGGCGGAAGCTCCGCCGCGTAGAGGTAGAAGGCCACGATGTTCCAGTACGACGGGAACCCGGTGAAAAAACCATCGGGGGTCTTCGCCCGCTCCAATGAAAACCCGAGGGCGCTCGACACCAGCACGACGGCGACCACCGCCAGCCCCCACTCGCGCGGCAACCGGGCCGCGTGCCAGAGCAGATACGCCGGAAGAAACACGTAGGTGACGTAGTCGACGATATCGTCGAGTCGGTCGCCGCGGACCGACGGCAGGCGCTCCGTGACGCGCGCGAGCCTCGCCAGCACACCGTCGGTCGAATCGATCACCGTGGCCGCCACCATCCACAGAAACGCCGCGCGGTAATCGGCCTCCGCAATCGCCTCGAGGATCAGAAGGCCGAGCACGGCGCCGGCAGCCGTGTAGAGATGGACGAGCCAGGCAGCAACCGGAATGCGAATCAACTTATGAATTGGTGAGTTCGTGAATTGGCGAACTGGTGAATGAGTGTGCGTATGAGTCGGGCGAATTTGATGAACCCGTAGTTCAGCAATTCGGACCATTCTAGACGTGAACTATGACTTTGGGGCGTCGCTCTTCACAACTCGACCGTTCCGTGCGGCGCCTCTTTCGTTCATCCCGTTCACCAATTCACCAATTCGCCCATTCACCAATCTCGGGTGTGGTGGCCCGTGATGTGCATTCTCGGCGGCGCAACGGTGTGGTCCAGGCGGTCGCCGCGTGGCGCCGCGGGATCGAAGAGTCACATCTGGCAGGAGGAACACACGCTATGAAGAACATCACCATCGGGCTCTGCCTCGCGGGTCTCATAGGCTTCGCCGGGGCTATCGCCGCACAGACGGCCAATCCTCAGAAGCCGGCGTATCCGCCGACCGCCACGGCAACGGAAGAGAAGACCGTCACGCTGACGGGTTGTCTCCAGAAGGGCGAGCGGCCGAACACGTGGGTGCTGAAGAACGTCACGGGCGACACCGCAGCGGTCTTTGGCACGATGAAGCCCGCTGAGCCCGGCAAGCCGGCCGGGACCGCCGGAACGGCCGCCCTGTCCGTGACACTCCAGCCGGCGGCCGGTGTCAACCTCGCCGAGCACGTCGGCCATACCGTCGAGATCACCGGGATGGTCGTGCCGCAAGGCCGCCAGCCGAAGAAAGAGGACGACCAAGCGGCCGGGCCGACTGTGCCGCCGGCGATTCCAGGCGCGACTCCACCGAGTGCGAACCCCGCAGGCGCGAATCCTGTGAATCCGCCCGCGGCGACTCCGGCGATTCCGCCGGCTGGTGATCCAGCGGCGCGTCCGGCCGACCCGCAGGTCCCCGCTGACGCAGCGGCGATCGGCACCTCGGGCGCGAAGAGGGAGCATCGCGTCAACGTGAAGACGATCACGCACAAGGCGGAGAAATGTTGAATTGGTGAGTTGGTGAACTGGTGAATTGGTGGGTTGGTGAATTGGTGAATGGATTCAGTCGTTCACCAATTCACTCCTTCATCAATTCACGAATTCCTCCCATGGCCGCGCCGCACCGTGCCGGCGATTTCACCCTCCCTGCGGAGCCGAGGCGCGAGCCCTTCCCGCAGACGCGAGGCGAGCTCGAGGCCTGGATTCGCATGCGGCTCGATCTGCCGTCACCGCTCCAGGATCGCCTGCTCGTGGCCATCGACGAGGTCTTTGCGACCCAGCAGCGGCGCTGGCAGGAATCCAAAGAGGAAGCGATTCAGGCGCTCCTCGCCGGATTCACCGAACGCCTGGCGGATCTCCGGACGGAGCTCTCGGCGCGCGACGCGACCGTGAGCAGCATCGCGCGGTACTTCGAAGATCTCGTCGAGACCCTCAGCGAGCGCTCCAAACGCGACAGCAAGACGAAGCTCATGACCTTCGATTGGTTCATGGAGCAGCTCGAGTCGTTTCTGGAGCTGGAGCAGCGCGTCCGCTGGTGCGCCGTGGGCCTGGTCGATATCGCCAACTTCAAGTGGTACAACGACTCGTTCGGCCACGCGCTTGGCGATCGCATCATCGAGCAGGTCGCCCATCTCCTGCGCGAGCAGGTCCGGTCCGACGACCTGCTCGCCGTCGAGCGGCCGTCCGACAACCGGCGGCCGGACCTGCACGCACGCTTCGGCGGCGACGAGTTCTGCTTTCTTATTCCGGACGTGGCCGACTCGCGGACCGCCTGCGCCATCGCCGATCGGTTTCGAGAAGGCGTGGAGCGCTTCGACTGGGCCGACCTCGATCCGCGCCTGGCGGAGTATCCGATCCGCGTCGACGTTGGGGTGGTCTGCCTGTGGATGGGGAAACTCGGAAGCCGCCGCTTCATCGCGCGCCGGCTCGCCCGCGAGCTCATCGAGCACGCGGACCGCCTGATGTACAGCGCCAAGAGCGAGGAAGAAAGCCGCGTCTATCCCATGAAGATGGCGATCGAGCGCGGCACGCTCGTCGAGCTGGCAGACGCTGAAACGCCCGAGGAGTAGCGTCTTTAGTCCGACGTGCCAGGTTTAAACCCACCGCCTTTCAGGCGGTCCGCTTTCAGCAGGTCCGATGTGATTGGCTGCTTCGGTCAACCCCGCACGTCGGACTAGTTGGCGCACGAATGTGCGCCCTATGAACGACTACCGCGAGCGGCGGCGACTTTCAGTCGCGCGCGGAGTCTACCGCCTTTGAGGCGGTAGTCGTTCAAGCGGAAGATCTACGCCGTGGGTCAGTACCTACCGGCGTACACGACCTTGATGGTCTGGCCATCCTTGCTGCTATTCGCCGTCAAGACTGCGTCGCTCTTGAGCGCGAACTCGACCGCCGCCCCGGTGGCCGCCGGGTTCGATGAGAGATACAACGTGGCCGTGCCGCCCACATGCGGCGCCGCCATCGATGTGCCGGACATGGTCGTGGTGCCCCCGCCCTTTCGCGTCGACAGAATGCCGACACCGGGGGCCCAGATATCGACGCACGGTCCGTAATTGCTCCACGACGGCTCCGCATCGTTCTGATCCGTTGCCGCCGTCGTGATGATGCCGTTGTCGATCCCCGCTCCAGCCCGGGCGGGCGAGGTATCGCAGGCATCAGCGCCGCTGTTCCCCGCGGCGATCGAATACACGACACCCGCAGCGGCGGAACGTCGGACTGCATCATCCAAGGTCTGGCTGGCGCCGCCGCCGAGGCTCATGTTCGCGACAGCCGGCAGGGTCTTGTTGGCGGTCACCCAGTCGACACCCTTGATGACGCCCGAGGTCGAACCCATCCCCCCGCACCCCAGAACCTTGACGCCGGTCAGAGGCGCCCCGGGCGCCGCCCCGACGACGTCGATGGTGTTGTCCCGCGCGGCGACGGTGCCGGCCACGTGGGTCCCGTGTCCGTGGCAGTCGGTGTTCGGGCCGCCCGCGAAGTTCACGTGCGTGAGGATGTTGAGATCGGCGTGCTTCTTGTCGATTCCGGTGTCGATGATGTAGGCGTTGACGTTCGACACGGCGCCCGCCCCGTCGCCGGCCTTCGTCGAGCTGATATCCGCGTCGATCCGATCGATGCCCCACGGGACCGCCTGCGCGACGGCGGTCATCGTCCCGTCGGCTTCGATGCGCGCGACCAGCATGTTGCGCTCGAGATCGGCAATCTGGCGGTCGGTCAACTGCGCCGCGAAGCCTCGAACCGTCGCGCTGAAGACGTGCTCGGCTCGGAACCCGAAGCCGTTCTCCAGAGTCTGGACCGCCCCGACGACCCCGTGATCCAGGTACCCCCACGCCTGCGGGTTCGCGCGGGCGCGGTCGTCTTCGCGGTAGTTGCCCACGTAGTTCTGAAACGGCGCATCGTCTCTGAAGACGACGATCACGGACCGCGGCCCCGCATTTCGTTGCGCCGAAGCCGTTGCGCCACCCAGAACGGCGATCGTGACGGCGACGAGACTGCCCAAAACGACACGTTTCTGCATCTGTTTTCTCCAAACAGTGCTGGGACGAGTGGACGAGCATGCGCGACGGGAGCAAAGCCCATTCCGCCGGCGTTCCTCCGCGCCAACGGTCAGGCGACACACGCGCAACGTGCCGTGGCCGCTGAGGAGGAGCAGCCAGACGCGACCGTTGTGGATGCTCTATCTTGGCTGGCTTTTTCGACGAGGACGTCAGGCCGTCCTGGTTCGAGGCGCCTGATACGCACACGAACTTCGTCTTCCTCGACCTGGGGCGGCCGGCCAGCCAGTTCCGGGAGGCGTGCCGTGCGCTCGGCGTGAGCGTCGGCCGGGACTTTCCGCCGATGGAGAAGACCCACGGCCGCATTTCGCTCGGGACGATGGAGGAGATGCAGAAGGCGTTGGAGGTCTTTCGAAAGGTCTTGACGGCCAGGACCTCGGCCTAGAGCCGCGCACTCCCATCACGGGAACAGGGCCCCAATCTGCCCGGACGCCTTCGGCGTGAATCGGAGCAGGCACTTGAAGAGCGCCTGGTGTGTCTCGAGCGACGGACGATCCTCCAGGTAGAGTGAAGCCACGAGCTCACGCCATCTGACGGCCTCCCGGCGGCGGGATCTTGATGTCGTCGTGCCGACCGTCAGATCGACCAGCTGCAGAACCCGCTCGTAACTCCGGCGCGCATGGTCCCACGAGTTGGATTCCAGCAGATGCATTGCGCGATTCATCTCGTTGCCGATCATCAGGATCTGATCGTCGAACGAGAACTCGGACCATCGTGCGGACGTCAGACGGGCATGCTGCTGTGTGGTGGTCACAGCGACTCTCCCCGGCCCACCACTTCGTGGACAACCGTTCGGATCGCGTCGCGCACCGCCATGTCCTGAACCTGCATCGATCGGTTGCCTTGAGACGGTCGAATGTTGATGAGGGCCGTGTACTCGATGCAACGATCGACGCCTACCCCAGGATAATAGTTAGCCCCCCACAAATCGCGCTGCTGGCTGCCCTGTTCCAGCAGCAGCGCTTCGGCGTCTGCGTGCAATTCGCCTCCGATCGCCACGACGCGCCGCCGGATGTCGACAACCAGTTTGACCATGTCCCCGAACCAGGCGTCGACGAGCTGCCGAAGGCGCCCTTGGGGGACACGCCGGTCGGTCACGAGGATTTCGGGTGGCGGAGGCGCATCCATCGCGGATCACTATCACCGTCGGACCACGCCGCGTCAACCGTAGCCGGCTGGGAATGAAGCGCTTCGTAGCGCGCGATCCGGGACCACCGCTCAAGGATTGGAGCCCCGAGGAGTGGGACATTCTGGCGCGCCTCCGCCGGCAACGAAATGTAGTGCTTTGGGACAGCGATCATTTGGCTACTTGTCGTGCCTGCGCTGTCGTTCGGCGTCTTCAGCAAGAAGCTCCTCAACGAGTGCCGTCGATACCCGGAAATTGGTTTCCAGCAACCGAGTGAGAGCGGACGGGAGATCGATGAGTTCCTTCACCGCCCCTGCGCGCAGGATGCCGAGCGTTCCCGTATTCAAGATACCTCGCCGCGATGCCTCAGCCCGCCCGGCGGCATCATCGATCAGCAACAACGCCCCTCCTTCGGATTGGGCCAGCAGGATCGCGGCCCGCTCTCCTGGATCGAGATGGGATAAGCCGGGGTCATCGCCCGGCGGGACGATTCGAACATCAATCCAAGCAGGAAGGGCTCCGGCCCACTGCCTCACTGTCAGTGGAGCCGCTGGGTCGATCAGCTCCGAGACGACTTGCTGCGGGACGAGGACCTCGGTGTAGAGCCGTGACAAGAGATCGATCGACCCAATGAGCACCAGGTAATTGAGGGGAGAGCTGTCAGCGACGACGACCCTCATCGCGACGAAGCAAGGGCCGCGTCGGTATCCCTGCGAACATCCTCCAGGGTGAGGTCGAGGAGGACCCCATGGGTCTTGAGGAAGCCGTCCATCTCGTATCGGGACCGGATGCCGAGCAGCCGGCGAGCCTGAGAGATCGTCAGTTTCCTTGAGCGGACGCCCTCGACCGCGATGGCCTCCAGCGCGACGCGCGCCACGCCGTTTGCATCGGGCGCGATTTGCCGGGCTACTTCGTCAGGGATCTCCAGATGGATATCCATGGTCGCCTCTCTTCGTATTATGTCGCTCATCCTGTGCCAGGTGGAATATTGGGCATCACGGCGTCAGATGGGGCCTTCGGCCACGCCGCGAATCCGAACGTCCAGTGGGCTGAGCGCTCCTGAGGCTGCAGGCCATATATGTTAGACGTGGCGTTGATCAAGAGCCACATACGACGGCCCTGGGGCGCGGCTGTTGGCGGCCCGAAGCGCCTCCACGTTAACATCCACGCCGGTCACCCGATAACCGAGCAACGATAGCGGGCCCGCTATTCGGCCGAAGCCGCAACCCGCGTCAAGGATTCGCGGGTACTCGTCTCGCGGAAGCACCGAGGCGATGCCCTGCAGCTCCAGGTCGATTGTCGAAGCCGGCACCGTGGCGGCGAACAAGGACGTACCTTCCGGTCCATGGAACGATGTACAAGCCCGTATGATGACCGACCTTCCCGGACGAATTCGGAAGCCTCGCTTCCGATGACCAGCGACGCTTCGTACTTATTGTGCGCCCGGCACCGCAGCTGGATGTTCGCGGCGTTCGCAACTCCGCCTGCGGCATACGGCTGCACGTGGTGAAACTCGAGGAACCCTCGCTCGGTGCATCGGCCGTTCCTGCCCACGAAGGCACACCGCCCGTCGTCACGCCGCCACACGTCGTGCCTGACCGCGGCAGGGATGTGCCGGCCGGCGGCAGTCGCCTCTCGCGAGGCGCGCGGAGACGACGTCGCGGCACATCGATGACGTTCCAACTCTTTCAGGAGCAACGTCAGGGCCCGATCGACGATCTCGGCGGGATCGCCGTTTGGGAGCGTGTGGCGCATGAGGGCCTGCACGCGGCGCAGCTTCTCATGGGTCTCGCGCGAGATCGTGAGCTGAACTTTGTAGCGCTCTGGGGCGAGCGGCATGATCGTGGGGCGCGGCGCCGGCGCCGCCGTGGGCGGCGTGGGGAGGCGGGCTCTGCACCACAGACGTCGCCGACGCAGCGGTGGTCGCTTCCGTCGCGGCCTGGCGGCGCTCGGGCAGCTTCCGGATGATCGCCGAGACGGCGGGCTTCGGGTTGAGCGACGCGACCATGCGCTCGATATCCGAATCACCGTGGCGTGCCGTTCCGTCGCGGCCAGCCGCTTCACCTGGGCGATTAGTTGATCGTCGGAGAGATCAGCGAACGAAGTGTCCGTCGGAGTCATGCTCCCTTGTAGCACGGCGATTTTCGACGTCATAGGAGGTCGCCACACGCGAGATCGACCGCTCTGATGCTTGCCGTGCCACCAGTGGCGGAAAGAATGGCCCGCAGGGCCACGTCGTCAGCCACATCGCACGTCTCAGGGAGGATGCAAGGCGACCGGAGGTGGCTCGCCAAACCTGTCAAGTGTTTTTTTGCGTCAGTTCCTCAACTCGTTCCGGAACGAGTTGTCGACGCCGGCCAGAACTAGCGAATCAGGGTTCAACTCGCGGAGCGTCTGATCCAGCCCTGTTCCGAAGAACGCGCTGTACCGCTTCTTGACGATGACCACCTCATCGGACGCCCGCTCCAACTCTGGCAGGATTCGGCAGCCATCGGTTCCCTTGATCGTCATCTTGATACCAAGGCGCCTCATCTCAAGAAACGCATCGCTCAGGTCCGGCCTGAACTCCTGACGAACCCAAATCACGGGCTGCCCCCGCGTCCGGAAGGCGCGAGCGAGCGTCTTGATCGCGGTGACCAGCGGCGCACGCTGCGCCGAGAGCGCCGGCTGCCGCTCGAAAAAGTCGACCAGCATGTCGATCACGACCAGCACGATTCCGGGATGTTTCAACCCATGCGCCTGTGCCGCCCAGCGTGATCTTGGGCGGCTCCCTCGTTGAATCCTGCCTACGCCCACCTATGGACTCTCGGAAATCGAAATCTGTCGCAGGATCTGATACCGAATTCCCTCGCGGCACGCGGTAAGCGCCTCGTCGGTGCACTCGCGTTCAAAGACTTCCACCGGATTATTCATACGGGCAGAGATGATCTTGCCATTCGTTAGACTCAGTCGGATCTCCACATCGAACGTTTCCTTGCCGATCGAGGCGACGAACTGCCGTTCACCCGCCCTGGCTACCTGTACCCAATTGTTCGGAACACCCGCAACAGGCGTACGCATCCAATCCGCAGGGACTTTGATTCTGGGTTGTTCAGGCGGCACGTGGCGTACCGTGAAAGTCGCCACGCCCCTGGATGTGTTGATGTCATCGAGCGTAATCGCGAAATCGATCGCGTCTTCGCCGAGAAGGATACGACTTCCGTCGGCCCACGAATTGGCCTCGCCATGGGTGACGGCAGCGCGATCACCTGCGTGACGAAGATTGGGCTGCTGCATGACCAGCCACGCGTCCGCCTAAAACGACAGCAGGTCAGCAATGGGCCCGACCAGACGTGGATGGACGCGCGAAAAGTCCGGCACTGAAGGGACGCGATCTGTGAGCGGGCTATGAGCGTGCGGACTTCGGACGCCGCGCGGTGGTACCCATCTTGCGCGGTCGTCCACCAAGCCGCCCGTTGGCCCGCGACGCACGTGCCTTGGTAACGCTGCGGCCCGCTCCCAGCAGAGCCGCGACGCCGACGATCTGAATCTTCGTCTTCAGCCGGCCTGAGTGCCGCGCGACA
>JACQTH010000017.1 GCA_016210935.1 Acidobacteriota bacterium
GACCCTGGCGGGCTCAGCTTCAGCCGCGGCCGCACGCGGTCGAGCAGCTTCATCATTTCCTGCACCAGCCGCGGCACCCGATTGGTCCGCAGATACACCCACCCCGTCTCGCGGACGAGCGGCTCCCCCACGATCCGCGCGCAGGCCAGGTGGCCGGCCTTGACCTCCCGCGCGACCGCCTGGTACGGCACGATGCCGACGCCCATGCCGCTGCGGACCATCGCCTTGATGATCTCGACGTTCTCCGTCTGCATGATGATGTGCGGCGTGATCTGCTCGCGGGCGAAGAACTGGTCGATGGCGCGCCGGGTGTTCGACCCGACCTCGAACAGCACGAACGGCAGGCGATGCAGGTCGGGCGGCAGCACCCGCTTCCGGCGGCCGAGCGGGTGGGCGGGGGACGTGATGAGCAGAAGCTCCTCGCGCATCGTGGGGATCGTCACGAGGGCCGGATCCTCGACCGGCAGCGTGATGAGCCCCACATCCACGGAGCCGGTACGCAGCCTGCGGATCAGGCGGGGCGTTGCGCCCGTGGTCACGTGGACGTCGACGCCGGGAAACAGCTTGCGGTACCGCTTCAGCAGCTCGGGAAACACATACATGCAGACGGTCATGCCGCCCGTGATGCGCAGTGTGCCGGTCACCGTCTGTTGCCGTTCGCGCAGCATCGACTGCGTATCCTGGATATCGGCGAGGACCCGATGGCTGAGGCCGAGCAGCGTTTCGCCGGTCGGCGTAATCTGCACTTTCCGCCCGATGCGCAGAAAGAGCGCCTCGTCGACCTCACGCTCGAGGAGCTGAATCTGCCGGCTCACGGCCGACTGCGACAGATGCAGCCGTCGTCCGGCCGCGGTGAACGATCCGCTGTCGGCGACCGCACGCAGCACTTCGAGGTGGCGGAGATCCATATCCTCTCAACCTTCGATCGGCGCCGTGGACTGTTCCACCGGCCGGCCTGCACGCGTGATCGCCAGGCCACTCAGAATCGCGGCCGCTCCCAGCACTTTGTGCGCGCCGATCCGCTCGCCCAGCCAAAGCAGGGCCACCAGCATCGCGACGATCGGTACCACGTTCGAGTACATCGAGGTGCGGATGTTCCCAAGCCGCTGGACCGCCGTATACCAGATGAGGTAGGCCACATTGAGTGCGAGAAGGCCCGAGAAGAACAGCGCGAGCCATGTGGAAAGCCGCACGGCTGACCAGTCCTGACGAGCGAGCTCGGGAAACGCCGCCAAGAGGTAGAACACGGTTCCGATCATCATCGAATAGCCGGTCACCACGAGCGCGGAGAGACGCTTCAGTAGCGGCCGTGCACCCACCGTGTAGAACGCCCAACAGAGATTGGCCAGCAGAATGAGGAGATCGCCGGTCAGCGTCTCGCGCGACAGCTCGGCGTCGCGGCCAACGAGCAGGTAGATCCCGAACACCGACAGCGCCGCCCCGGCCCAATGCCGGGCCGTCACCCGCTCGTGCCCCGCCACCGCCGTCAGGAGCGCCACCGACACCGGGCCCGTGCCGATGATGAGCGCCGAGTTGGCGACGCTCGTGCGGGCCACCCCCTCGATGAAGCACAGCTGGTAGATGAAGTGACCGATGAACCCGAGCGCGGCCAGCCGAACGACGTCCCGGCGTGCGGGGCGATGGGATCGTTCGGTCGTGGCTTCCGCCTTTAACCGTTCGACGCGACCGCCGTCGAATTCCGTCGATTGCGCGGATGCGCGGCGGAAGATCTTCCGGCTGAAGCCGGAAGCCACGAACGGAACAAGCGCCATGAAGACCGCGGACGCGATGAGGAGCCGAAGGCCGTTGAACGCGAGCGGCGGAATCGCGGCGAGCGCGATCTTGAGGACCGTGAAGTTGGCGCCCCAGATGACGACCATCAGGAGCAGGAGGAGATCGAGACGCGACGTGTGACGCATGGAACTCGAACGGAGAACGAAGAACGCAGAACGTAGAAGTGATAGTAGCGGAACGACGAACGAAAAATGAAGAACGAAGAAAGGCGGGAATCCACACGCTCGTCTCAGCCCCGTTCTACGTTCTTCATTCTTCGTTCTTCGTTCCGTCCACGCTCCTTCTTCGTTCTTCGTTCGTCGTTCGTCGTTACTGCGTCAGTGCCTTTCTATCTGCCCGATCGTCTCCTCGATCAGCCTGGCGTTGTCTTCTTTCGACACGTTCCGGCGGATGATCTTCGACGCGATCGCGATCGACAGATCGACGGCCTCCTGCCGAAGCTGCTGGCGGGCCCGATCCGTGTCGAGCTGAATCTGGCGCTGCGCGGCCTGCACGATCCCCTGGGCTTCGGTGCGGGCCTGTTGCTTCATTTCCTCCTTGAGGCGCTCGGCATCGGCGCGCGTGCGCGCGATGATGGAATCCGCCTCTTCACGCGCCTTTCGCACGACCTGCGCCGACTCCTCGGTGGCGCGCTCGAGCGAGAGGCGCGCCTGCTCCGCATCGTCGAGCGACTTGCGGATCGCCGCCTGCCGCTTGTCGAGCGCCTCGAGGAGCGGCCGCCAGGCGAACTTCGCGAGCAGGGCGACCAGCACCAGGAACGTCAGAATGGTCCAGATGAACAGGCCGGGATCCGGCTGGACCATCGGGTTGTCCATAACAGTCCTCTCGGCAGAAAGTCGGAAGTCTAAAGTCAGAAGTCTGAAGTCTAGTCGACGACTGGACCTGTGACTAGCCGTGCTTGCACGGCCAGAATGTGTACGAAATGGTCACATTCTGGCTACCCAAGCACGGCTAGCCCCCGCGTAGCGGGGCTATTGAACAAGGCTTCGTCATGTCTAGCGAAGCGGCGCTGGTCGGTTTGAGGCGGCGCTTCGCTAGACTTCCGACTTCAGACTGCTTTTATCCTCCGAACGGGTTCGCGAGCAGCAGCACCAGCAGGGCGAACACCTCTGCGAGAATCGCAACGCCTTCGAGCAGGAAGAGCGGCAGATTCACGGCGCCGGTAATCTGCGGGGCCGCGCTCGGCTGGCGCGCGATTCCCTCGGCCGCGGCCGCGGCGAGCCGCCCGATCCCCAGGCCCGCGCCGATCACGACCATCCCGAGGCCCAACGCGACGCCGAGCAGATGCAGGACGGGCATCGTCGTTCCGGCGGGGGCCGCGGCCTGTTCCTGCGCCTGGACGGCGGGGATGTCAACGAATGCCACAAGGGCGAAGGCCAGAAGGGCAGGCGCTAGCCGTGCTTGCACGGCCAGAATGTGTACGAATAGGCCACATTCTGGTTCACCAAGCACGGCTAGCCCCCGCGTAGCGGGGCTATTGAATAAAGCTTCGTGATCTAGCGAAGCGTAGCTGGTCGGTCTGAGGCGAAGCTTCGCTAGAC
>JACQTH010000114.1 GCA_016210935.1 Acidobacteriota bacterium
GCTCGTCATCACCCAGGATGAAACGGTGATCGATGAGGAAGCGGTAGAGATCCAGTGCGGCATCGGCGTACTCCGGTCGGCTGTCGATCAGCTCGTAGCAGGAGACGACTTGATGTCTGGCAATCACTGCCCACCTGGCCTGCTCGCCATCCAACGTGTTCGCGGCTGCGATGAGCTTCTTGTAAGTTTCGAGCGCCCGCGTCGGATGGCCGGCCTTCAGCTCAGTGCGCGCCTGCCCGTTGAGTGCCTCAAGGCGCTGGCCTGCGGTCGTCGCCTGCGCCGCCGCCCGGGCGTAGACGGCCGCCGCCGATTCTGGCCGTCGTTCTCGATGTTCCTGCTGCTCGGCTGCCGTCATGGCTTTTCGAAAGCCGCGCCCCGCTGCAGCCATCTGCTGCTCGCCGGAATCAATGAGGGCTGCATCTTTCTGAATCCGATCCCGCGAGACGAGAACAAGGGGCGCGACCCAAGGCCGCGAGGCCTCGAGGCCGTGCAGCCTGTTCAGCAGGCTTTGAGCGTCGCCTCCGAAGTCGTTGCCGGCGTCGGCGATTGCGCGATCGGCATCGGCCATCGCCGCGTCGACCCGGCCGGTGACCAGATTCGCAAACCCTTGGTAGGTCTCGGCGACGAGCCGTTTCCGGACCAGGACTTCGCGACGGACCGCCTGAGCGCTGAGGACTGCAAGCGCCAGACCGGCTAGCAGCAGGGCAGCGAGGGCGCCGCGGCCACGGGGTCGCGTGGCGAGCGTCCACTCGCGCGGCCGAATCAGGCGGCGGAAGTCGTGGAGCTGCACGGCGCCATTGTGCGTCCACCTCAGGGGGAAGTTGTCAACAGAATGTCAACGTCGAATGAGTCAAGCGCCGACGGCATGGGAACCCTGAGAACGACGCGGGCGAGAAGGGCGGGGCTCGGCGCACCATGGCAGGCTCCTTCGTTACATTATTATTGAGCCGTGGCGTCACCGGTGCGCATCGCCTTTCTCGGATGCGGCTTCATCACGCGGGTGCACAGCCGGCACCTCAAATCGCTCGGCAGGGAGTTCGTCCGTTCGTACGCGAGCCGCGACGCCGCGAAATCAGCGGCCTTCTGTCGTGAGTTCGGCGGTACTCGAACGTATCCCACGTACGCCGCCGCCATCGCAGACCCGCAGATCGATGCGGTCGTCATCGCGGTTCCACCCCGCTTTCATCTCGAGCTGGCGCTGCAGGCCCTCGCGGCCGGCAAGCACGTCCTGGTCGAGAAGCCGGCGTTTCCGAGGATGGAAGACTATGAGACCGCCCGCGAGGCGAGGGATCGGGCAAACCGCATCGTGCTCGTGGGCGAGAACGATCACTACAAGCCATTGGCCGTCACGCTCCGAAAGCTGCTCGCGGAGGGCGTGATCGGCGAGATGGTCTTCGCGCACTTCACCACGATTGCGAGGCGGCTCAAAGCGGCGGACGACTGGCGCAACGACGAGTCGATGGCCGGCGGCGATGCGTTCTTCGAGGAAGGCGTTCACTGGCTCCACATCGCCGGCAGCCTGGGCCCGAGAATCGTGACCGCGCACGGTCACCGGCCGGAACCCTCGCGCCAGGGCCCGGACAGTCGCGTGAAGAGCATGATGGTCGCCCTGCGTTACGACAACGGGGCGGTTGGCGCGTTGTACTATTCTCGCGAGATTCCCTCGCTGCTCATGGGCCTGCGTCTCTCGAAGCTCTTTGGCCGCAAGGGGATCATTACCTTCGAGTCGAACGGCCTGGTCGTGGTCGCGCGCGGAAACGGCGTTCCGCGTGTCATCTTTCCTGGCTTCCGCGACATCCGCGGGTATCAGGCGATGTACCGCGACTTCGCGCGCGCAATCCGGGAGGACCGCGCACCCGAGATGAGCCTCGAACGCGCCATGAACGATCAACGTCTGATGGATCAAATCTACGCCACCGCCGGCCTGATGACATCGTGAAGACACACGACTACGACCTGGTCATCATCGGCAGCGGCGCCGGCGGAGGCACCATGGCGCACGCGCTTGCGGAGACCGGCGCGCGGATCCTTCTCCTCGAGCGCGGCGGGTTCATTCCGCAGGAGCCTGAGAACTGGGATCCCGAAGCGGTCTGGAAGGATCGCCGCTACCGCACGCCCGAGCGGTGGCTCGACGGGAAGGGTCGGGAGTTTTCTCCGTACACGCACTACTGTGTCGGCGGCAACACCAAGTTCTGGGGCGGCGTCTTGTACCGGTTGCGTCGTGAAGATTTTCAGAATGTCGAGCACGCCGACGGCGTCTCGCCCGAGTGGCCCATCGACTACGACACGCTGGCGCCGTACTACGACCGCGCCGAACGGCTGTATCACGTGCGCGGCGATCATCGCGCCGATCCAACAGAACCGCCTCGCGGACCGTTTCCGTTTCCACCCGTGCCGCACTCGCAGCGCATGGCGGTGTTCGTGGA
>JACQTH010000100.1 GCA_016210935.1 Acidobacteriota bacterium
ACCGAGCGTACCATCACCGGCACTTCCGTCGCGGTCAGTGAGAAGGGATCTCCGTCAGCGCTCGTCCCCCGGCCGGTCAGCCGCCACACGCCGGATTCAATCGACGTAGAGGTTTCGAAGACCTGCCTGACCGGAACATCGGCCGCGGCGAATTCCGCGATCTCGACCTCGACAGCCAGACGCGTGGTCGCCGTGAAATCCGAGGCCGAGACAAACGTGACCTCAATTGAGTCGAGCCGCGCCGGGACGCCGGCACTCTCTCGCAAGGTCACTGTCGCGCTGATCTCGTACGTCCGCATCCCTGAGCGGTTGTCCTGCGGCTTCGCTTCGAGGGGCAGTGATGGAAAACTTGCCGTCACGACCGGGAGGCGGACGGGCGTGGGTCCTGTGGGCAGGTGCGGGCTGGGGCTCGACGAACCACACGCGGTGCCGGCCAGCGCGATCGCGACCAGCGCGGCGACGGGTCGCAGTCCGTGACGGAGTTCGGTGCCCCGCATTCCTTGACGGCTCCGATAGACTCCGCGGCCCCGGGCATCATTTTTTGTAGCGGCGAACCGTGGGCAACGCCAGCGTCTTGATGCCGGACAACCGCTTCTTTGTTGACGTTTTCTGAGCCGGCGGCACGTCGCGCCGCCGGTCTCCAGAGGCTGGAGGGCAGAATGTATGCCAAAACTGGACATTCCCGCCAGCGTTTTTGGTGGGAGCGTTCGTGATCGGGTAGCGCGGGCTTGTAGGGTCCGCGCCGGCGGACGTTAAAGGTCCGCCCTACATGTCATTCGTATCGGAGCGCTTCGATGGGATCGAGGCCCGACGCCTTCCGGGCGGGGTAGAAACCGAAGAAGACGCCGGTGGCGGCAGCTACGCCGAACGCGACAGCGATGGCATCAGGTGAGACGAACGTGGGCCACTCGAGGACGCGCGTCAGCCCGTTGGAGACGCCAAACCCCAGCCCGATTCCGAACGCGCCCCCTACCAGACTGAGGGCGATGGCCTCGACCAGAAACTGCAGCAGCACGTCGCGGCCGCGGGCGCCGATCGCGAGGCGCAACCCGATCTCCCGGGTCCGTTCGGTGACCGACACGAGCATGATGTTCATGATGCCGATGCCGCCGACGATGAGGGACACGCCGGCGATGCTGGCGAGCAGCGCCCGCATGGTTCGCGTAGCTTCGCTCCGGACGGCTGCCATTTCTTCGAGCGTTCTCACCATGAAGTCGTCGGGGTCGCCCTGGAGCAGGTTGTGCCGCACGCGGAGGAGGGCCGTGATCTGAGCGGCGACGCTCTCGACCTGGGTCGCCGACTGCGCCGAGACCGTAATGTTGTTGACGTGCTGCTGGCCGGTCAGCTTCTTCTGGACGGTCGTATACGGCACGAAGATCGCGTCGTCCTGATCCTCGCCCATCGCTGCCTGGCCTTTTCTGGACATCACGCCCACGATCCGGAACGGCTGATTGCGGATGCGAATGATCTGGCCGACGGGATCGACGTCGGCGCCGAACAGCGTCTCGGTCACGACGGCGCCCATCACGGCGACTTTCGCGGCGCTCTGGACATCCTGCGCCGTGAAGAACGACCCGTACTTCGCGGGCCACGCCCGAATGATCGGCAGATCGATGTCGGTGCCCTGAATGCGCGTCTGCCAGTTCTGGTTCCCGGCAATCACCTGCGCTCGCGTGTTGGCGCCGGGGGCCAGGTACTGGACGCCCTGGATCTCGTTCCGAATCGCCTCGGCGTCCTCGACGGTCAACGTGTTGGCCGCTCCCTGGCCCTGGCGGACGCCGCCCATGTTGAAGTTGCCGGCATTGACGGTGATGAGATTCGTGCCGGCCGACCGGATCTGCGTCTCGATCGATTCCTGCGCTCCCTGGCCCAGCGCGACGACGGTGATGACCGCGGCCACGCCGATGATCATGCCCAGCATCGTCAAGGCCGTCCGCAGCTTGTTTCGTCCGAGCGACTTGAACGCGATTCGAAATGTCATGAAGACAGTCATGACGCGGTCTCCTCAATCGGCATGGCTGCCAGCTCGTCGCCGGCCATCCGGCGCTGCGCATTCGGATGATCCTGGACGATGCGGCCATCGCGGAACGCGATGATTCGGGTCCCGTATTCCGCGATGTCGTGCTCGTGGGTAATGAGGATCACGGTAATACCGCGCTCGACGTTCAGCAGCTGGAAGATGCCCATCACCTCGACGCTCGTGCGGCTATCCAGATTTCCGGTCGGCTCGTCGGCCAGGATGATGGAGGGATGCGTCACGAGCGCGCGGGCGATGGCGACGCGCTGCTGCTGGCCGCCCGACAACTGATTGGGAAAGTGCAGAAGCCGATCGCTGAGGCCGACCGCGCCCAGCGCTTCCCGCGCACGCTTGTGGCGTTCGGCGGTCCTCACCCCGCCGTTGTAGAGCATCGGGAGCTCCACGTTGTCGAGGGCGGTCGTGCGGGGAAGGAGGTTGAAGCCCTGAAAGACGAAGCCGATCTTGCGGTTGCGAATCGCGGCGAGATCGTCCCTCGACAGC
Organism: Acidobacteriota bacterium; assembly: GCA_016210935.1. GTDB lineage: Bacteria > Acidobacteriota > Vicinamibacteria > Vicinamibacterales > JACQTH01 > JACQTH01. Next base: position 2,519 of record JACQTH010000100.1, read on the forward strand.
CGCGAGACGTCGCGGTCCTCGAGCAGGTACTTTCCGCTCGTCGGCCGATCCAGGCAGCCGAGGATGTGCATGAACGTCGAC
>JACQTH010000018.1 GCA_016210935.1 Acidobacteriota bacterium
CGACGACGAACGTGAGCGCCTCGGCTGGCGCCGTGGCCCCGATGAGCAACGCCTTCGCCGGCGCCGTCGGACCAGACACCACGACGCCGCGATCAGTTGTCAGTGGGGGGGTGACTCGGCTGACCGCTGACTTCAGCAACGACCGAAGAGTCAGCGAAACGGACAAGGAGACTTCAATTGTACTTTGGGAACGGGGATCGGGGGACAGCGGCCGGTGAAATCCGGACTCGACTTTTACCGACCCCTGACCGCTGACCCCGTCCCCTGGATGGCACGTCACTTCACGCCGGCGTCACATCTCTTTGATTCGTTTTATCAGCTCCGTCGTCGAACGGCCGGGCTCGAGCGCGACGCGGACCACCCGGCCGCCCCGCGCCTCGACCACATCCCGGCCGACGATTTGATCCGCGGGCCAGTCGGCGCCTTTGACCAGGATATCCGGTTCGAGGGCTGCGACCATCTCCTGCGGGGTGTCCTCGTCGAAAATCACCGCGGCGTCGACCGCCTCGAGCGCGGCAATGAGCTCCGCGCGCTCCGCGGCAGGCACGACGGGACGATCGATCCCCTTGTTCCCGCGAGCCGACCGATCGGAGTTGACGCCGACGATCAGCGCATCACCCTGGCGCCGGGCCTCCTGCAGGTATCGCACGTGTCCCAGGTGCAGCAGATCGAAGACCCCATTGGTGAACACGATCGTCTTGCCCGCCGCACGCAGGCGGTTGACCCATTCCGACGCTTCGCCGCGCCCCAGCACAGGCATTAAATCGGCGGCTTGAAACGGATGTTCGGCGAGAATTGCCACCGGTGGCGCGGGCGGTAGATCCCGACATCCTTCGTGCGCGACTTCACCCGAAAGCTGTACAGCAGACGGTGGTAATCGTACGGGTATCCGTCGCGTTTGTGCACCGCGACGTCCACTTTGTAGGTCCCTTCCACGAGATCGAGGTTATCGATGGCGAAGTGAACTTCGCCTTCTCCCGACCATTCGGCGGACGCGAGATCTTCGATGCCCGTGTTGGTGCCATAGCAGCAGATGCCGTCCGCATTGAAGATGCCGATCCCGAAGACGAAATCGTCCGCCGGTCGCGTGGCCCGGACTTTCAGCCGGACCGTGAACGGCTCGCCGGTATGAAAGATGTGCGCGATGCGTCCGTTGTCGCCGGCGAACTGCACGTCGACGATCTCCAGCTCGCGCGATCCCCAGCGACCCTCGCCTGCCTGGAACATGTCCGCCGGGACGTCCGGCGGCGCAGGCATCACCTCGCCGGCGACAGCTGTTTCATCCGACCGCGCCGCAGCGGCACCCTGATCCGCCGTCTCCCTGGCCCGGGCGTTCACGGCGGCCAGATGCTCCTCCTCGCTCTTCTCGACGTCCGTGATGTACGCGCCCACGACGCGCTTCGGATCGCCGGCCGCGCGAATCTCACCGGATTCGAGCCAGAGCGCCTCGTCGCAGAACCGCTCGACAAGCCCGAGGGAGTGGGTCACGAGCAGTATCGTCTTGCCACGACGTCTGAACTCGCCGAACTTGTCGAGACATTTGTGCGTGAACGCCTCGTCGCCGACCGCCAGCACTTCATCGATCAGCAGGACGTCGGGATCGACATTGATCGCCACCGCAAAGCCGAGGCGCATATACATGCCGGAGGAGTACGTCTTCACCGGCGCGTCGATGAACTCTTCCAGCTCGGCGAACTCGACGATCTCGTCGAAGCGGCGGGCGACCTCCCGCTTGGACAGGCCCAGCATGATGCCGTTGATGAAGACGTTCTCCCGCCCCGAGATCTCGGGATGAAACCCGGCGCCCAGCTCGATGAGCGCCGAGATGCGGCCCTCGACGCGGACCCGCCCGCTCGTCGGCTTGGTGATGCCCGCGACCATCTTCAGGATCGTGCTTTTCCCGGAGCCGTTCCGGCCCACGATCCCGAACGTCGTGCCCGACGCGACCTGGAACGAGACGTCCCGCACGGCCGCAAAGGTCTCCTCGGGCCTGAGGTCGGCAATCACGCTACCCCTGAGCATCGCGCTCTTGAGGGTCGCGAACTGACGCCGCCGGCTGTAGCGGCGGTAGATCTTCGTGGCGTTCGAGACCTCGATGGCGGTCACACTTCCTCTGCGAACGAATCGCGCAGCCGGTCGAACACGAAGTAACCGGCCACAAAGAGGAGCAGCGACGCCACCACCATCGCCAGCAGCCACCGCCAGTGCCCGAACGGTCCGGGATAAAAAAGGATTTCCTGATACGAGATGGCCAGGTGCGTGAACGGGTTCAGATTCAGCAGCGCCCGGCCCATCGGCGGCGCCATATCCATCGGATAGATGATCGGCGTGGCGAAAAACCAGAACGTCAGCACATTGCCGAGAATGTCCTTGACGTCACGAAAATGGACCGTGATGGCGGATAAGAAAAGCGCGAGCCCGACGGTCAGGATCAGCTGGACGATGATCACCACCGGAAACCACGCCAGCTCGCCCAGGGTCAGCACGGCATGCTTGAAATAGAGGATGAACAGGAACAGGATCGGCAGCCCGAACACGAAGTGCATCATGTTCGCCAGTACGGTCACGATCGGCAGGACCTCCGCCGGAAACAGCACCTTCTTGATCAGATTCCCGCCCGAGATCAGCACCTGACTCGATTCCGCCAACGACGAGGAAAACCAGGTCCACGGCAGGATGCCGCAGAAGAGAAACAGGGCGTACGGCTCGAGGTCCGCCGGCCGGCTTGGCAGGACGAACGTGAAGACGAAGCTGTAGATGCCCAGCAGCAGCAGCGGGTTGAAGAACGACCAGAAGAAGCCGAGCACCGAGCCGCGGTAGCGCGCCTTCAGCTCCCGCGCCACGAGACTCTGAATCAGAGGGCGGTAGCGGATCAGTTGTCGGAGGTTATGCAACATCGAACCGGAGCACCAGCACGGTCACGTTGTCGGGGCCGCCCGCGCGGTTGGCGGCGTCGACAAGGTCGCTGCAGATGCTCTGCAGGTCGTCGGCGTGCCGGCCGAGCGTCTCTCCAATCGCCTCGTCGGGGACGACCGAAAAGAGCCCGTCGGAACAGAGGAGCAGGCGATCCCCTGGCTTCACCTCGAGGGCCGTCAGATCGATTTCGACCTCACCGCCGCCGGACAGCGCGCGCGTCACCAGGTTCCGCCAGGGATGATCGCGCGCTTCGATCGGCGTCAGGGCCCCGGCCTCGACCTGTTCCTCGACCCACGAATGATCCCGCGTGAGCCGCGTCATCCGGTCATCGCGCCAGTGATAGACGCGACTGTCGCCCACGTGCGCCACGATGACGCTTCGCCGACCGATCAGCACCGCGACGACGGTGGTGGCCATGCCCTGCAGGTCGCGCTCCCCCGCCACCCGCGTCGCGATGCGCCGGTTCGCGATCTTCACGGCCGTCTTCAGCCGGTTGCCGTCGATGTCCAGATTGGGTTCGAGGCCGAACGGCCAGGTGAAATTCTCGTCGGCCGCGCGCGTCTCGCTGATGAACTGCTCGATCGTCTCGACCGCGACACGGGAGGCGACTTCTCCGGCCGCATGGCCGCCCATCCCGTCGGCCACCACGAACAGGCCGAGATCGGGGCGCGCGCAGTAGCTGTCTTCGTTCTTCTGGCGGCGTTTGCCGGGGTGTGTGAGGCCCGCAGCCGAAACGGATGTCACGACAAAGGTCTCAGGCTCGCGCACAGTTTAGTCCGGAAAAGGCTTCGGGGTTTAGGCTCCAGGCTTCGGGGCTTCAGCCGGAAGGAGAACCACAGAAAACACAGAGCCCACGGAGAAATACACATACTTTTCTCTGTGCTCTCTGTGATCTCCGTGGTCCTATCTTCCGCCTGGGAGACGGAAGTCACGAGTCACGCTGAAGCCTGCAGCCTGAACTTACCGTCGCATGCGGGCGCGCTCGGCGGCCTGCAGCCGGACGAGCGATCTCAGGAGCGCAATCCGCGCGCGCTCGAAGTCGACATTGGCCGTCGCGTCCTGCATGCGCGCTTCCGCCCGCTTGCGCGCCGCTTCGGCGCGCGCGACATCCACTTCTTCCGCGCGCTCGGCGACCTGGGCGAGAATCGTGACCCGATCCGGCTGGACCTCGGCAAAGCCGAAGGCGACCGACACATACGCGCGATCCGGCCCTTTGCGATAGGAGAGCACCCCCGCACTCAGCATCGCGAGCAGCGGCGTGTGACCCGGCAGGACGCCGAAATAACCGTCGGCGCCGGGGATCTCGACTTCGTCCACCTCTTCGTGGGCGACCGCGTGGTCCGGCGTCACGAGCTCCAAAGTCAGATGTGTGGGAAGCGTCATACCCGTCCCGTATAGTGCGCAGTGGGCGGTGGGCAGAACGTCGCACGATCGCCCGACCGTTGCAAACTTCTTTACTTCCTCCTGCGCTCCCTTCTTCTTCAACCTGCCAACTGCACACTGCTCACTGCTCTCTACGCCACCTTCGCCATCCGGTCGGCGTTCTCGACGGCTTCGTCGATGGTGCCCACCATGTAGAACGCCTGCTCGGGCAGCGCGTCATGCTTGCCTTCCACGATCTCGCGGAACCC